>NZ_JASCQJ010000004.1:0-175709 GCF_033043255.1 Clostridium lamae
TCCATTATATCCACTTCCTACCAATTATTATTTCTATATAATATTAAAACCATATTTCGTTCACAATATATTACAATCGCGCCTTAATATATATTCATATTACCTATTATATATTTTACCATAATATGTTATTATCTAAAAACAATTCAAAATAATATAACTTAAATATAATTTAATTTTAATAAATAAACTTATATGAAAAAAGATACTATCTCACAAACTAAATCATGAAATACTATCTTTTAAATTTCATTTTTTCATTCCTTAATTCTTTCATTAATTATGCACTTTGCATCATTTATAAACTCCGGAGGAGTTTTTTCCCTAATTATGCATTATCCATTACGCATTATGCATTATCTACAGTTTTTCTATTTCCCTTCTCTCACCCTTGAGATTATTAACCTTACTTCTTCTTTTATTTAATTCCTCTTCTACATCTTCTAAGGATATTCCCATTTCAACCATAGCAACTAAAAGATGATAAATTAAATCCCCAATTTCTCCTACTTGTTCTTCTTTGTTATCATTTTTTGCACTAATGATAACTTCCGTACATTCTTCTCCAAGCTTTTTAAGTATCTTATCTATTCCTTTATTAAATAAATAGCTTGTATAAGATTTCTCATCTCCATTTTCCTTTCTTCCCTTTATTACCTGATAAAGTTCTGCTATAACCTTCTCCATTTTATCGCCCCTTATAATAACTTTTTATGAAAGCAGCTTCTTTCCCCAGTATGGCAAGCTACTCCCTTTTGTTCAACTAAAACTAAAATAGTATCTAAATCACAGTCTAAATATAGTTCTTTAACAATTTGAAAATTCCCAGAAGTAGCTCCCTTATTCCAAAGTTCTTGTCTACTTCTACTATAAAACCAAGTAGTTTTATCTTCTAAAGTCTTCTTTAAGCTTTCCTTTGACATATAGGCAAGCATTAAGACTTCTTTAGTTTTATAATCTTGTACTATAGCTGGAAGTAGTCCATTTCCCTTTTCAAAATCTATTAAATCAATATTAAAATCCATATCTATAACCTTACCTCTATATTATTTTCCCTAAGATATTTCTTAACTTCATTCACTTTAAGATTTCCATAGTGAAATAGTGAAGCTGCTAAAGCTGCATCAGCATTTCCATCTATAAACACCTCTTTAAAGTCTTCTATTTTACCACATCCGCCTGAAGCAATTACTGGAATATCTACTATATTACTAACTCTCTTTGTAATTTCAATATCAAAACCCTTTTTCGTTCCATCAGCATCCATTGAAGTTAATAATATTTCTCCTGCACCTAAACTATGAGCCTCTTCTATCCATTTAAATAAATCAATTCCTGTATCTACTCTTCCACCATTTATATAAACAGTCCAGTTATCTTTATATTTTTTCTTTGCATCAACAGCTAAAACCATACATTGATTTCCAAAGTAATAAGCACCTTCTTGAATTAACTTTGGATTTCTAATAGCAGCAGAATTTAAACTTATTTTATCTGCACCTGCTCTTAATATTCCTCTAATTTCTTCAATAGTAGTTATTCCTCCCCCTACAGTAAAAGGAATAAATATTTTTTCAGCTACTCTTTCAACTACATCTATTATAGTTTTTCTTTTTTCATGTGATGCAGTTATATCTAAAAATACTAATTCATCTGCTCCTTGCTTATAGTATTCTTCTGCTAAATCTACAGGGTCTCCAACTTCCTTTAATCCTACAAAATTAATTCCCTTAACTACTTTTCCATCTTTAACATCAAGACAAGGGATAATTCTTTTAGTATGCATAATATCACCTACTTACATAGATTTATAGCTTCTTTAATATCTATAGTTTTAGAATAAATAGCTTTACCAACTATACATCCATAAACATCTAGAGCTTTTAAAGCAATAATATCATTAATATCTTTTACTCCACCAGAAGCTGTTACATCAATTTTAGTAGCTTCACTTACATCCTTTATTATTCCTACATTACTTCCTGCTAAAGTTCCATCCTTACTTATATCTGTAACAATAATATTACTTACGCCTATTGCTTCCATATCCTTTATTAAGTCCATATAATGAACATCACTTTTGTCTATCCAACCTTTTGTGCAAATATAGCCATCCTTAAAGTCTACAGCAACAGCAATTTTATCTCCAAAATCTTTTACTACTTTTACTAATAAATCTCTATTTTCTATAGCAACAGTACCTAATATAACCCTTGCTACTCCCCCATCTATTAAAGCTTTAATGTCATCATAACTTCTTATGCCTCCACCAACTTCAATATCTATCTTTAAAGTTTTTACAACTTCCAATATAGTATCTTTATTAACTAATTTTCCTGCTTTAGCTCCATCTAAATCAACTAAGTGAATTAAATCCGCACCACTATCTACAAAAGACTTTGCTAACTCTATAACACCCTGTCCAATAAAATCCGTTTTATTATAATCACCTTGAAATAATCTAACTGCTTTACCACCAATAATATCAATAGCTGGAATTACCTTCACCTTATCATCTCCCCAAATTTTTTTAATAAATTAAGACCTGTTTCTCCACTCTTTTCTGGATGGAACTGCATTCCTATTACATTATCTTTTCTAACTATTCCAGGAACTTTTAATCCACCATAATTAGAATAAGCAATAAGATTTTCATCCATATATTCACAAGCCATAAAACTATGCACATAATATAGGAAATTATCCCCAGATAATCCACTTATAATATCATCATTATTGTTAATAAGTATTTTATTCCATCCCATATGTGGAATTTTAACCTTTTCCTTTGGTTCAATTTTTCTTATATTACCTTTAATTAAACCTAGCCCCTTACATCTATCTCCTTCAAAGCCTTCTTCAAATAATATCTGCATACCTAAACATATTCCAAGAAGTAATTTTCCTTCATTAGCTAAGTCTTTTATAAATATATCTAAATTATCATCCTTTAGATTATCCATAGCCTGTTTAAAGGCACCTACTCCAGGTAATATAACAGCACTTGAATTTTTAATTACCTCTTTATCCTTTGTAACAACTGATGGAATACCTAAAAAGTCTAAAGCATTTTTAACACTTTTTAAGTTTCCCATTCCATAATCAATAATAGCAATCATACTACCCCACCTTGCTAAATATTTAATGATCCCTTTGTAGAAAGTACCATTTCTCTATCTTCATTATAAGAAATTGCTTCCTTTAAACATCTTCCATAAGCTTTAAACATAGCTTCTATCTTATGATGATCATTTGAACCGTATAGAATTCTAAGATGTAATGTAGCTTTAGAATTCATAGCAACAGCTCTAAAGAATTCCTTAGTCATCTCTGTTGAAAAGTTTCCTATTTGTTCTCTTTTAAAATCTCCTTCAAAATGTAAGAAACTACGTCCACTTAAATCTATGATAGCTTGACATAAGGTTTCATCCATAGGTAAAAATGAATTTCCATATCTCTTTATTCCTTTTTTATCTCCTAAAGCCTTATTTAATGCCTTACCTAAAGAAATTCCTATATCTTCAACTAAATGATGATCACAAACATCAATATCTCCTTCTGCAAATAAATCAATATCTATATAACTATGAAATGAAAATAAAGTAAGCATATGATTTAAAAATCCAACTGGAGTTTTTATATTACTTGTCCCATTGCCATCTAAATTGATTTTCAAGGAAATACTTGTTTCTTTCGTAGTTCTATTTATACTAGCTATTCTATCCATATAGCCCTCCTTATAAGAAAATTTTTTTTATAGCTTCTGAAACTTTTGAGTTTTCTTCTTCTAAGCCAATAGTAATTCTAAATCTTTCATCTTCAAAAACTCTTATTTTTATATCTTCTTTTTCTAAAGCTTCAATTAATTTTTCTTTAAATTCAGTTTTTCCATATATAAAGTTTGCTTTAGAAGGATAAAATTTAATTTTAACTTCTTTATATTTATTTAAAGCTTCTCCTTCAATTTCTTTTAACTCCTTATAGAATCTTTCTCTTTCAGAAATAATGTAATTTACATTATTTAATAAATCTTTACTATCCTTTAAATAGTTTATTCCTATTTCTTGAGATACTGAATTCACATTATAAGGTGTCTTATACTTTAGTAATTCTTCAATACTTTCTTCATTTCCTATTAAAAATCCAACTCTTAAAGCAGCTAGTCCCCATGCTTTTGATAAAGTTCTTGTTACAAGTAAATTCTTATATTCATTTATAAGTGGAATAACTGATACTCCATAAAACTCGTAATAAGCTTCATCTACTAAAACAACCTTATCTTTAAATGCATCAAGAATCTTTCTTATATCTTCAAGAGTAAATCCATATCCTGTTGGATTATTAGGATTGGAAAATAATATCAATTTAACATCATTACTTTCTCCTAACTTAATAAAATCATCTACATTAAAGCCCTTATCTAAATCAATATTATACTTAACAGTTCCACCTTCATTTATATTTGTATAAAAATCATACATTACAAAATCAGTACTTAGTGTTAACATCTTATCTCCCTTAGAAATAATTTTACTAATAACTAAATTAAGCATTTCATCTGATCCATTACCAGCAATAACATTTTCCTTTTTTACTTCTGCATATTTACTATATGCTTCCCTTAGTGCATCACTATCACTATCTGGATATCTATTTAATTCAACATTTTTTAAAGCTTCTACTACTCTAGAAAGCTTATTTTCATTTATTTCAATGGGACTTTCATTTCCATTTAATCTTATTTTTGTACTATTATTATTTGAATAAACCCCTATATCATTAATCATTTTCTAACCTCACCTTTATAGAATTTCCATGAGCTGTTAACCCTTCTTTTTCTGCTAAAAGTATTATCTTATCTCCTACACTATTTAAAGCTTCCTTTGAATAGTGTAAATATGAGCTTCTCTTAATAAAGCTATCTACACCTAATGGTGATGAAAATCTAGCTGTTCCATTAGTAGGTAAAACATGGTTTGGACCAGCAAAATAATCTCCTAACGGTTCTGGTGAATAATACCCTAAAAATATTGAGCCTGCATTTTTAACTTGTCCAAGATAAGCAGCAGCATCCTGAACCATTAACTCTAAATGCTCTGGTGCAATTTTATTTGATATTTCTATACACTCATTAATATCCTTACATATAACGCACATACCATAGTTATTTAATGAAGATTCTATTATTTCTCTTCTTTTTAATGAAATAATTTGTTTATTTAGTTCCTCTACTACCTCTTTATATTTTTCATAAGAAGTTGTTAATAATATAGATGATGCTAACCTATCGTGCTCAGCTTGTGACATTAAATCTGCTGCAATATACTTGGCATTAGCATTTTCATCTGCTACTATTAATATTTCACTAGGTCCTGCAACCATATCTATATCAACATCACCAAAAACTAACTTCTTAGCTGTAGCTACATATATATTTCCTGGACCTACTATCTTATCTACCTTTTTTATACTTTCCGTTCCATATGCTAAAGCGGCTATACCTTGAGCACCACCAGCCTTGTATATTTCACTAACACCTGCTAATTTTGCTGTTACTAAAATATATGGATTAATTCCTCCATCTGCTGAAGGTGGTGTAATCATTACAATTTCTTCAACTCCAGCTACCTTTGCTGGTATTACATTCATGGCAACTGAAGATGGGTATGATGCAGTTCCCCCTGGTACATATACCCCTATTCTTTGTAATGGTAATATTATTTGCCCCATAAATATTCCATTTTCTTTTTCTATTAAATATCCACTTTTAACTTGCTTTTTGTGATATTCTTCAATATTATTAATTGCTAATTTCATAGCATTAATGAAATCTTCTTCTACCTTATCAAATGCTTTTTCTATTTCTTCATTAGAAACTCTTAATTTATCTATATCAACCTTATCAAATAGCTTTGTATAATAATTTAATGACTTGTCCCCATTTTTTCTTACATCCTTTAAAATATTTTTAACTACATTTAAAACATCCGTACCTTCTTCTTCTCTATTTTGTATGATTTTTAAAATATCACTTTCTCCATCCTTAGATAAATCAAATATCTTCAACATAGCCCCACCTCTTTATTTATTGCTTATTGATTGTCTTACACTTTCTAAAATAAAGTCAATTTCCTTTTTCTTAAGCTTAAAGCTTGCTTTATTGACTATTAATCTAGCACTTATATCTTTTATTTCTCTTGATACTACTAATCCATTTTCCTTTAACGTAGTTCCAGTCTCCATAATATCTACAATTCCATCACATAAACCAAGAATTGGAGCTAACTCTACTGAACCTTCTATTTTTATAATTTCTACATCTATATTATTTGCTTTAAAATAATCCTTAGCCACCTTAGGATACTTTGTTCCAATTTTTATATGACCTTTCATTTTAAACAAGTCTTTATCTGGCATAGATGCTACTATAAACTTACATTTACCTACCCCTAAATCTATAAGTTCATAACAATTATTACTTTTTTCTAAAAGTGAATCTAATCCTACTATACCTACATCTGCTACCCCATGTTCTACGTAAGTTATACAGTCATTAGATTTTACTAGAAAATAATCTATGTCATATCTAGTATCATTAAAAACTAATTTACGTCCTTTATCTTTTAAATTATCTACCCCAAAACCAGCTCTTTCGAATATCTTAATAGCTTCTTCTTCTAATCTACCTTTTGTTAAAGCAATACTAACCCCCATAATATTCCTCCCTAACTATTCTTATTTCCTTTTCTTCAGTTGAAGGTATTACCTCAACTACATAGCCTTCACTTCTAAGCTTAATACTTTCTTTAATAGCTTCTATTTCTTTTTCTTTATTAAATATAATCTTAAACTTAGTTTTAAGCTCTAAATTCATTGGTAATATACTTACTAATTCATCTACGTTTATAGAAAAGCCTATAGCTTTAAAATCTTTTTTACCAGACTTTATTAAATTGTCATATCTTCCACCACTTAAAACTACATTACCTGATCCTTCAACGAAACCTCTGAAAATTATTCCAGTATAGTAATTAACATTTGGTGTCATTCCTAAATCAAAAGTTATATAATCTTTATAGCCTAAGCTTTCTAATCTATTAGCCAAACTTTCTAAAGTCTTTATGCTTTCTAACATTTTTTCATTAAAGGATATTTCCTTATAACTATTAAGAACTTCTACTCCATCACCAAATATAAAAGGTAATTTATAAAAAGTATTCTTTATATTTTCATCTAGATCTAACTTTTCTAAAAGTAAATTTAATTCTTGTATTTTCTTATTTTCAATTAACTCAGATAATAATACCTTTTCTTCCTTTGATATATTTAAGTCCTCTATTGAAGATTTAAAAAAGTTAACTTCTCCTATCTCAATCTTAAAATTCTTTGCCCCAGTTGATTTTAATGCTTCGATAGCAATTATTAAAACTTCTAAATCTGAAAAATCTTTTTCCTTTGTAATTAACTCAATTCCACAATCGGTGTACTCATTTCTTTTTCCACTAAAATCTTCGAAAACTCTAAATATATTTGATGTATATCTTAACTTTATACTTTCATTTACATTCTTAAATCTTGTAGAAACAAGCCTTACTATAGGAATTGTCATATCTGGTCTTAGAGCTAATATTCTTCCTTTAGAGTCAAAAAACTTATAAATATTCTCTTCTCTTAATCCTGAATACTCATACCTGAAGCCATCATAAAACTCTATACTAGGTGTAATTACCTCCTTATATCCCCATAAATCAAAGGTATTATTAATTAAATTTATAACTTTTTCTCTTTTTATACACTCTTCATTAGTTAAATCTCTTGTCCCATCAGGAATAATATTCTTATACATAAGCCCCCCTTTATTACTTTATCACTTTAAAGTGTTATAAAAATAATACACCCATATTTTTCCACTGTCAATTATTTATTAGAAAATTTACAAATTTAGAAAATAATATTTAGAAACTCATTATAGAAAAAGAAATTGATTTTACTAAAATGCAGGGAACACTTGATTGTGGAATGAATATAATTTATGTACTAGAAAAAAATAATTAAAGCCATATTTCATAATCTTCATATTAACGTAACTAAGGAGCCGTCCACTAATTTTTAGTGTGAAGGCCCCTTAAAATTGTTTTTTCTATTTACATTTCACTTAATTTATTTATTTCTTTTTCAGTTAACCTATATACAGTCCACTCATCCATAGGAACAGCTCCTAAGGATTTATAAAATTTAATTGATGGCTCATTCCAATCTAGACATGACCATTCCATCCTCTTGCAACCTTCTTCTTTCGCTTTTTTACCAAGGAACTTAAAAACTTCTTTTCCTATTCCTCTACCTCTAAATTCTTTTTTAATAAAAAGATCTTCTAAGTATAACCCACTTCTCCCATTAAAAGTTGAGAAGTTATAAAAATATAAAGCATATCCTATAGCTTTTCCATCTAATTCTACAATTACTACTTCAGCTCTGTTATTTCTAAAAATAGATTCTTTTAAAATCTCTTCAGTAGCAACTACTTGATCTGATAGATTTTCATACTCCGCTATTTCCTTTATAAAAGATAATATAAGACTGCAATCTTCATCAGATGTTTCTCTAATCTTTAAATTTTCTATACTTGTCCCATAATATTTCATAAATATCCCTCTCTTTAGCAATAAATATTCAGCGTTTTAACCAATATCTCTAAACATTGCTAAATTACACCTTTCGCACACTTTTTCTTTTAGCTCTTCAAACCCATATTTTTCATAAAGTTTTAGAGCCTTATATAAAACAGAATTTGTTTGCAGAGTAACTCTTTTATACCCTAGAGCTTTTGCAAGTTTAAGTGAGTTTTCCATCATTATATTTCCAAGTCCTAGACTTTGAAAATTTTTATTTAGATACATTTTTCTTAGTTCGCATGTATCTACATCAATCTTATAAACTCCATAACTACCAATTATATTACCTTTAAATTCTATAACTTCAAAATCCCCATTATTATCCATATAGTATTTTTTTATATTGGTAATATCTAAATCCTCTACTTCAGGATTTAACTCTAATCCATAATCACTTAAAACGTCTTTAACAAGCTCTAAGACTTTTTCTTCATCTCCAGGCCTAGCCTTTCTTATAATTATATTTTTCATATATAGCCCCCTTATTTTAACAATGTAAAATGAAGAATGTAAAATGTAAAATTAAAGAAGAAACTCCTAACGGAGTTTCTAAAATAGATACATTTTATTAGTTGTAATTATATCAACAATTATATTTTAATTTTAATCTTTTTACATAAACCCCTCATCGTAATTATTATATTAACATTATTATAAAGGTTTTTCTATACAATTTCATCAATTTCATCGACTTTTTTTATTAATTTTTTAAAAGCTATAAATGCTAATCCAATTGCAAGTAGGAAAATTACTAATTCTATTATATAAATATTAGTTATAACTCCTAATTGATATAGTGCTGCTGGGAAGTTTATCACTGCATGACATATTATAGCTATAAAATAGTAAATATATTTTCTTTCTTTTACTGCATAAAAAACTATAATAGACAACGAAATATGAATTAACATTGCTGTGATTCTTTCAACCCCTGCCATTAACCAAAAGAATGAACTACTATTCACAAATTGATTGTAGGTTGCGCTTATCACTTCTTCTGAAGCTAAAGCTCCTTCCATTACTGACTGAAAAGTTCCATTGTTAATAAATATTGAGTAAACAATAGCATTTAAACTACTTATTCCACCAATCAGTATAGCTTCTATTCCACCATGACCAACTCCATAGGTTATAGCTGTTATATCATTTCTATCTTTTATTAAATATTTAAATGATATTAACCTAGCTGTTTCTTCAAAAATACCTGCCATTAATCCACCATAAAGCATATATGCTACTGGATTACCTAATAAGAATTCTGCTGTACCCTTATTAATATTCAAAATGTAATTATGAATAGGTGCTTCTAAAATTTGAACTGCAATAAAAAAAGCCAACATTCCTATAAAGAAAGTTTTTAAACTAACCTTATATTTAACCTTTAAGTAGATAATTCCACCAATAGGGAAAGCTAAACATATAATTAAACTAATACTCATAAAAAATATTGATAAGTTACTGACCATTTTATTATCCCCCTTATAAATTATAAAAATATTAAATTGATGACATTAAAGTAATAAACAAAATAATAAATATAGATAATGCTAATGATTTTTTATTTGCAAAATTTATTGTATATCCAAGCCCAACTCTTTTTTCAATCATAAAAGCTGGATCATTTTTATTATAATAAAACATTCCTAATATCCATTTACTATCATCATCTTTATAAGCCTCTTCTTCATCTATCTTTTCTTCTGCATCTCTTTCTTTCATCCCTATTTTTATAAATACTAATATAAAAATAATCATAATTATAGTCACTAATATATTTATATATAGAATAAGTCTAGATGAATAGAAGTTATAAATAATACCCAACTGAATTATTGAATAAAGTATAATAACCCCAACCTCACTAGCTAATAAAAATAAAGAAATTAATCTTTTAATTTTTTTCTTATATTTTATTGTACTTTCAATATTAGTGCTATTTAAATCAACTCTTGCTCTTAAACTTATTTTTGCTAATAAATATATAAACAAACACATTATTATACCTATAATAGGAAATTTATATATCTCAAAGGTTTCATAATTAATTAAATCTTCTCTTCTTATATAAGTTAATACTAAAAGAATTATAGGTAAAATCATAGGTATTAAGAATATCCAATCATTTAAAGCCTTATATTTCTCATCCTTCTTTGGCTTTCTTAAAGTCGTATCTACAATTACAACATTATTCCCTTCGTAATTCCAATTATTTTTTTCTTTTAATTTTTTTAGTCTTATATTGTATATAAAATAAATTATACTATAAAGAACAACAGATATAATTGTAGTAACTCCTATAATTAAAGCTATAACCTCTTCACTGCTGCTTATAAATATAAATAAAACTATATTTAGTACAACTACTAATATTGAAAATGCTAATAAAACAACTCTTTTATATTCTCTCTCTAAATCTTTAAGTTCTTTTTTATCTTTAAATATTTTAGGAATACGAATTCCAAAGTATATTCCACTATTAGAAAAGCTATTTATATAATATGATAATATTCCTAGAGATATAATTGTAATATTAAATACTATAATAGATTCTATATTATTCAAGAGAACACCTCCTATAATTTATACTCCTATTAATACTAAATATATAACTAATACTATTATTAAAATAAAAGGAAGGACCATTATTATTAATCCTATTGGATTTCCTAAATTAACATCCCAACCAATTCCCACTCTTTTCTCTATAAATATACTTGGATCTTTTTTATTATAATAAAAATTGCCAAATATCCAATTTTTATCATCATCCCTATATATTTCTTTATCTTCAACATTAATTTTGATATTTTTCCCACCTTGTCCTATTTTATAACTAATAACAGAAAAAATTATTGTAGTTATTAATATAATAGGTAAGAAAACTACATTTATAGCCTTTACATTCCATGAAAAAATAGTACAGATTTGTATAAAAGCCATCATCAATGTAATTTCTATAGTAATTATAAATAATAATATAGAATTTATTCTTTTAAATACTTTTCTTTGCTTCTTAATTTCTTCTAATGTTCCACTATTAATTTCAACTTTACCATTTATAGCAAACTTATTTATTATAGCTAAGAATATTATCATTCCAGCTTGATATAATACTGGAAATAAAGCTAAATAGAAAAAACCTTTAAAGCCTTCTTTATTTACAAAACTATCTGCAATTCCTTCTGCATTGTAATGAATAGGAAAAGTATTCGGAACATCCTTATATGCTATAAGAGTTAAAATAAATGTAACTAAAGGAATTACTAATAATAACATAAAATTTCTAGTTTTTATTACTACATTATCTTCTCTTATCTTCGGCTTTCTAATTGAAGTATCCACAAGAACTACATTTTTCCCAAGGCTCTTCCATCCTTTGTCTTCTTTTAACTTCATCATTTTATTCCAATATATAAATATAGGTATATTCGTAACAATAATTAAAGCAAATGTTAATAATAAAAATATAGATATTTTTGAAATGAAAACACAAAGCAAATTGATTATGAAAATTATTGGTAATACAAAAATTAAGTAATTTCTCTTATACTCTTTTTCTAGCTTTAGTATATCTTCATCTTTTTCATATTCCTTTGGAACTCTAACTCCGAATATTATTCCATTATTTGAAAACTTATTTACACAAAATGTAGAAATAAATAAAAATATACTGACAAAAATAGTTGATCCTACTAAAAATACTTTCTCCACTATTTTTCACCTTCTCCTTTATGAAAGTCTAGGAAAACCTTATCTATATACTTTTTAATTTCATCCTTATCTATACTTCTATTAAAACATTGGGCCATATAATAATATAGATTATCATTTAATTCCTCCTTAAATCTCTCCTTAGATTGATCTAAGTTTAAAGATACTATTGCCCCTTTTCTTCTATCTATTTTTATATAACCTTCTTCTTTAAGAATAGTATATGCTTTATTTACTGTATGCATGTTGACACCAATATCTTCTGCTAAGGCTCTAACGGAAGGTAACTCTTCATCTTTTTCAATATCTCCTTTAGCTATCCCCTCAATCACCTGATTTTTTATCTGTATATATATAGGAACTTCTGAATCAAAGTCTATTCTTAAAATCATTAAAACACCTCTCTTCTGAATGTAAAATGTAAAATGTAAAATGTAAAATTAATGTGAAAACTCATTCTGAGTTTTTTAATGAAAAAATGAAAAGCTTCTTTGCTGAAGCAAATCAGCATGAAAAAATGAAATAATTTATGCATTTTTAATTTTGTAGCTATTTAACTAGTTCTTTTATTTTTTAGGAATTTATAAAAATATTACCCTGTGATTAATTTTTTATCTGTATATATAGGAGCTTCTGAATCAAAGTCTATTCTTAAAATCATTAAAACATCCCTCTTCTTAATGTAAAATGTAGAATGTAAAATGTAAAATTGATGATGAAACTCCATACGGAGTTTCTACAAATAAATTTTTGTAATTTGGAACAAATTACTTCAATAATTCTTCATTCTACATTTTTCATTTTTCATTTGGGCTGTTTACAGCCCACTATAGTTTGTTGAATAGTTTCACAGCAGTTGTATTTAAAATTACTGTTACAACTCCTAGTACTATTAACTCATAAATTACTGTGCCTAATAAAAATAGGTTTATATTTTGTATTTTTACATAAATAAATATTAAAACTGGGATTGCTACTATAGCTGCAGAAATTAGCATTTGTATAATTACGCTTGCTCCTTGTTTTACTACAGCTGTTTCTGAAACCCAATTAAACTTAGGGAAATATAAGTTGACTATTACTCCTACTATTGGTACTACTATAGAAAATATAATTGATATAATCATAAGCCAAGCTATTTGAGCTAATGATAGCTTTAATGAAACTGCAAAAATTATATCTGAAACTACTACAGCTGGTACAACTAAAATCAAATTTAATGCTATCTTTGCTTTAAATATTACTGTTGGATTTATTGGACTACATTTTAATATCCATAAATTCCTTCCTTCTAATGATATAGATGAATTAGTTGTGCAAGATAAAACTAAAGTTCCACATACAACCACTATAACAAATATAGGAATAATTTCTTTTACAAGTTCTACTTCAAGGATGCTAGCAAGTACACTTTCTCCCATAAATAAAGTAGCTATTGACATACCAAGTAATAATATTGGTCCAATAATTGTATTTATTACATATATAGGTGATGCAAAGTATCTCTTTATTTCTTTTTTTAGTAATGCCATTAGCTGTGTAGAACTTTTCATTTCTTTTATTTTATAATTAGCTTTTTTATAGCTTTCTTGAAGCTTTGAAGTTATACTCTTAAAGCTATTATTAAATATAACCACAAATAATGCGAAAACTAATACTGATAGTACTAAAAATAATAAAGTATCTATAATATTATTATTTGCTAGACCTCTTACAGCTAAAATTGCTGGAGGATAAATTTTTAAAACTCCCTCTGTAATAGATGCACTATTAGCAACAAAATAACTTATAAGATCATTTGCTTTAAAAGATGCTATAAAAATTAAAAATACAATGCCTAAAGTTCCTAATGTAATTATTAAATTTTTATGCTTAAATCTTGATGATACATAGCTTATTCCAAAGGCAATTATTGAAGAAAAAACTATTGGAATAAGTGGTAATGATAAATATACTAATATTAAATTTAAAAAGAATAATGGTGATATATTGCTATATCTAAAATAAATTATTGCTGCTGGTATCAAAACAAATAATTGAAAAAAATAATTAGTGACTAGTAATTGTGTCATTTTTGATATTAATATATCACTTTTCTTTATTGGTAAGCTCATAAGTAAATCATGATCTTTAAATGAAAATAAAGTGCCTTGAGCTTTATATATTGAAGTAAAAAATATCATTCCTGAGCTTAATATAAAACCTGTTACTAAAAGAATATCTAACATACCTATTTGTTGTAAGCCTTTAGCTAAAAGCTCAAAGTATAATATTGCCATAACGAAAAATATAATAGCACTAAATACAATTGTTCCTGCTAAAAAAATAGCTTTATTTTTTTCAACCTTTGATTTTTCTTTAGTAAGTTTATTAATACCGATAGAGGTACTTAAGTTTACTTTTAAAAGACTTCCTAGCTTACTCATTATCTATCAACTCCATAAATATATCTTCTAAGGAACTATTTCCTTTTACATCTTCCATTTTTCCTTGAGAAACTATAACTCCATCCTTAATTATAGCTACCTTATCACAAAGCTTTTCTGCTACCTCTAAAACATGTGTTGAAAAGAAAATTGCTGCTCCTTCTTTGCATAAAGCCTTCATTTCTTCCTTTAATAAATGTGAAGCCTTTGGATCTAAGCCAACAAATGGTTCATCTAAAATTAATAACTTTGGTTTATGAAGTAAAGAAGAAATAATAACTAATTTTTGTTTCATTCCATGAGAATATGATGATATTAAATCACCTAAAAAGCTTGTCATTTCAAACTTATCACTATAGTGTTTAATTAAATATTCTCTATCACTTTTTGATACATTAAAAATATCTGCAATAAAATTTAAATATTGAATTCCAGTTAATGATTCATAAATATCTGGATTATCTGGTATATAGGCAATATTACTTTTACACTTCATTGGATCTTCTTTAATAGATACGCCATCAATTAATATATCTCCATCTTCAAAGTCTAGAATTCCAACTATAGATTTTATAGTAGTAGTTTTACCTGCCCCATTATGACCAATAAAAGCAAATATTTCACCTGCATTTACTTTAAGAGAAATATTATTTACAGCTTTTTTACCATTTTTATATGCTTTTGAATAATTTATTACTTCTAACATTTTAACACCTCTTTTTATTATACCTGTTATATTAATACTATAACAGCTATAATAAAAAATCAATATTTTTTTAAAATTTTATACTTTACACCTCATTCATATATGGTAAAATTATATAAGTCGGTATTCTATGAAACCGAACTTTGCAAAAATTATTTTTTGCCGAATTATATCCTTTATAAGGAATAAGAACGGAGGAGTTAAAATGTTAAATACTAGAGGGATGGGGAAATCCCATGAAAATGTTAGGAAGATGGTAATAATAGCCATGCTATCTGGGATATGTTTATTCTTAGGATTAACAGGTCTTGGATTCATACCTTTACCACTTTTTAAACTAACAATTTTACATTTACCAGTAATAATAGGAGCTATAATTGAAGGACCAGTTGTAGGTGGTTCGATAGGCTTAATTTTTGGCTTATTCTCAATTTATCAAAACATAACAGCTCCAACACCAATGTCACCATTTTTTTATAATCCATTAGTTTCTGTTGTTCCTAGAGTTCTAATCGGTGTTATATCTTATTACATTTATAAGTTTATAAGAACTAAACTTAAAAAGGTTAAATTGTCTATTACTGTTGCTGCTATTTTTGGCTCTTTGGTAAATACAATTGGTGTTCTTGGTACTATTTATCTAATTTATTTTAAAGATTATGCTGCTATACTTATGGAAAAAGGAACAATTGCCTCAAATTCAGTAAGAGCAGTTTCTACAGCACTATTAGCTGTAATTGGTACAAATGGAATTGCAGAAGCTGTACTATCTGCTTTGATAGTAACTCCAATAGTAATTGCAATCTTTAAAATGCAAAAGAAGAGTTTTTAAAAAATATTAATAAATTGATTTTTTAAGGTTATTTGAATTTATTTCAGATAACCTTTTACAGTTTGTACTATTTTTATACTTAAAAAGAATATCATTCCTATAATGTAATAAACTTTATAGTTTATTCAAATTATTTTTACACAATATAATATTACAAAGTTATTAAAAAGCTTTGTATTAACTTTTAAGGAGGTATTTATTATGGCAAGTAGTACAAAATTAGTACCAGAAGCAAAACAAGGTTTATCAAAATTTAAAAATGAAGTAGCTAATGAAATGGGTGTTCCATTCACAGACTACAATGGAGATCTTTCTTCAAAACAATGCGGTAGCGTTGGTGGAGAAATGGTTAAGAGAATGGTAGAACAATACGAATCAAAACTTAAATAAAACTAAATAATAAAAAAGCAGTAGTTATGAGATTTTTCTCAAAACTACTGCCTTTTATTTATCATCACTTTAAGTATTCTCCTCACTTTTTTTACGAGCAGATATTACTAGAAATAATATTCCTATAGCTCCTATAGAGCTTAAAATAACCCAAAAGATTACACTAGATTCATCTCCAGTTTTAACAGGTTCAGTTTCAATTATATCAGTTATAGAGTCAACCTCTTCTTCTATCTGTATAATTGTTTTATATACATTATGAAAATTTGCTTCGTCTAGTTTTTCAGTTTCATTATTTTTATAAAGAATTGAAGCCGCCTCTAAACCATCTCCATTTTCTTTGTTAGTTACATAAACTGTAAGATTATATATATTATTATCATAAGTGCAATCTACATTATTACCTTCTTCTTGCCATATTTTATAGTTATAGATTCCTACACTTGAAAAAGTCATTTCTGGAAAAGACTTAGTATCTTCTTCACCTGATATAGTGATACTATAAATTCCATCTATAGAACCATCAGGCATTGGATTATAAATATCATCAGCTTTTAGAGAAATTGTAAATCCCTCTGCTTCCTTAGGTAATGTACCTTCTAGAGAAACTGAAGCCTTGATTTTTGTTATTGGCAATTCATCTGCCAGCACAGGTGAATTTATCATCGTAAGATACATGATCAATATGAGCAAAGTTATTGTGATATTATTTATATTTTTCCTCATCCTCAATATCCCTCCTATTCTGCTGGCATATGTGGTTCCATCACAGCCAGAATAATCGTCCTTGCATCAGTAAATTCACTTGAGCAAGTAGTTAATGCCAGAATCTGTGTATTCGCCTTTTTAGCCTCTTCAAAGGTATCTTTATGAAGATAAATCGCATTTTTCTCTACATAATTATGTAAACTATTTATATCTTCATTTCTCTGCGCTGTTTCAAATATCATATCTTCTGAGGCTCCTACCAATAAGTAAGCGTAAACTTTCAAGTCATATCCTCTATCAGGCAGAATCAAAGTTCCTGTTTTATTTTTATTAAAAAATTCTTTTTCTTTGTAAAGATCAAGATCTCCAAACATTTTATGATTAGCCATATGGTGGCCATATAACAAATTATATTTATCATGAAAATCTGCATCACAACGAGAATCTTCGTATATACTTCCAGCTAAAGAAAAATCACCATAAACATCAGTATTAATGTACGTTAGATTAGTTTCACCATGCACCACCGGATAATCTATATTAGTATTATCCATAGTGAGCCATGCACAAACATCTGGATTTATTGCTAATAACTTTTTAAATGAATCCATTCTATCAACTGAATCATCCATCTCTGGTTTGAATTCTAGCATATCATCTTGTACATTTTCTGCTTCTTCATAAATATGTTGATTATCCCAAAGGGCATAGACTGAATATGCACCTGCAGTGCAAAGTAATGATATTACTATTAAAGTTACAAGGGCATTTGACACCCTGAGAAAGATTTTCGAAAACCTCACGTGTCACACTCCTTAAGATTTATTAATAAAATTAGGTATTGAAGGGCCAAAATCCCTTCAATCCTATATTATTAAACTAATTTACTAACTTAGTTATTATTAGCAGTACGTTTCTTTGTAAAGAAAACTCCCATACCAACTACAACACCAGCTAAGATTATAATATAAGGTAGGTTGTCCACTATGATTCCTGTATCAACATCTCTTTGCTTGTTATTTGTAATTGTAACTGTATCTTGAGCTGAGTCTACTTTTTTATTGTTATCAGACCAATTATAAGTAGCAGCATCATAGTCGTAGTCATCACCAGTATAATCATCTTCAACTACTGTATAAGTAACTCCATAAGGAACATTACCTAAAGTAATTGTTTCACCATCTTTTAAATAGAAAGTAGTTGGAGTTCCAACAGTAATGCTAGTAGGATTAGTTTCTATAGTACCGTCTTCTGCAATATTTTTATAAGAGGTCGGACTAATTGAAATTGTGCTCTTAACGTCCTTATTTGTTGGAGCGTTTAAAGTAACATTTACTGCGAAATAACGATCTGTTTCACCCATATTACCAGTAACTTTTTTGCTAATTGCTAAGCTACCAGCAGAATAAGTATTATTAATACCATCTACCTTATTGTCCTTGTTATTTGTGTCTCCATGGTGTAGAGCTGTAGTTCTAATTAAACCTTCATCTCCTTTACTAACAGTAACAACTAAATAATATGATGTTTCATTATAATCAACACCTGCAGTATTTCCAACAGCTTCAGTTATCTCGTAAGTATATTTACCAACCTTATAATAAGTAGGTAAATCTATAGAGAATTCGTTAGTTACTACTCCTTCTACAGTAGTAAATGAATACTCACCCTTCTCAAAGCTAGGCATTATAGTTTCAGTCGTATCAGTCATTCCATGGTTTTTAATTTTAAAAGTAATTGTTTCAGAAGGACTACTAGTTCCACTATTAACCAAATCATATATCTTATTAAACGTTATAGTTTTTTCACCACCGTTAGTGATTGTTCCAGTTTCTCCTTCTGCAAAAACAATGGTACTCATGCTTAATACCATAACTAATGATAAAATAAATGTAAAAATTTTCCTCATAACTTCTTCCTCCCCAAAAATTGATTTTATTATTTATGTTACTCCCATTTTAATGAGAGAGAGAAACATACAATTTAATTTTTTAACTTACAATCCCCTTCTTCGTAGAATCGTAATAATTTTACTCTCAATATCATTTATAGATATTGATCCAAAATCACGACTATCTTCAGTTTGAGTACGATAGTCCCCTAACACGAAAACAGAATCATTAGGTACCCTATAAGGGTATTCTAAATTTGTCTCTTCCTTAATATATGTAGGATACATAATTCCTCCATCTTGAATTGTGCCATTTACAATTAGCTTTCCACTATCATCTATTGTTACTACATCATTTTCACAGGCTGCAATACGTCCAAGATAAGTAGAGTCATTGTATTTGTAAGTTATAACATCATTTTTTGAATATTTCTGTTGTACTCTAAACCCAATTATTAAGTCACCATCTTTTATTGCAGGAAACATTCCATTTCCAGTAACTTGCGTAATTAAAAAGAATTGTGAAAATAATATATAACCTACAATTATCAATAAAATAACTCTAGTAACTAAACTTCTATATTCAAGTTTTATATATAAATCATTTCTTCTTTTTTTAATAACTTCGTCTATGTTTGTCTCTTTATTGATTGCATTAACCATTTCTAGGCTTCCTCCACAGAGGTATATATTTCATTAGAAAAAATACTTTCTCTATGCAAAATACCATGTTCTTCAAGGAGAGCATCATACCTTTCTCTTTCTGCAACAAGAGCCATAGTGTACATATTATTTAATTCTGTAATCTTCTTCCATACATCTTCTTCACTTACTCCACCTAAGAATTTCTTTTTAAACTGTACTTTTTTAATCCATTCAATAATAATTTCTTGTTCGAAGTTAAGTGGTGTTATTGTAGAATTATTAGAAGTTTTATCTATTACTTTTTCCATCTATAAGCCTCCTAAATGTCATTTTCCTTCTTTCTCTTGTTAATAAAGAATATTCCACCACCAATAATCACAACTACTAAAATTGCTATATAAGGTAAGGAATCTAATATAACTCCAGTATCGATTTCAACATTTTTCGTATTAGTTACAGTAATATTAACGATTCCCGTATCATATTCCCCAAGTTCAATAGTGCATACCCCATTTTCCATTGTGAATTCTTCATCATTTATAGAGACAGTAACATCATAATCATAATCATCTTCGCCTTCATTTTTAATTGCATCTAATTCTGACAATATAATAATAGCATCAGCTGGAATTTCTATAAGCTCATCAAATATTCCCTTATGCCCTAATTTAAATGAAACATTCTTATATTCCTTATTGTTTTTCTTAACAATAGCATTAAAGTTAAATTCTTTTGTAGTATCACCCATATTCCCTGCTACTACCTTCTTAATAATTACATCCTTAGTTACTGTTACATCAGCTGTATCTGATTTTGGATAAAATGAATTGCTTGTCATAGTAGCTTTATTAGTAATTGTTCCCGGGATATTTTCCCCTTCTACAGTAGCAACAATTATATATGATTTTGATTTATCTTTAGATAAAGATAGTCCTTCTTCTAAAATCAATATATTATTTTCAATCTTAGGTGCTTCTATACTATCTCCTATTCTTACACTTTCTATTTTTATTCCATTTGGAATATTATCTATAACTTTAATATCATAAAGAGTTATATCACTTTCATTTAAAACCGTTACGGTATATGTGATTTTATCTCCTATTTTTGCTGATGTTACATTGGCATTTTTTATTATTTTATAGTTAATATTAACGCTTACTTCCAAACCATCTATGTCCCAGCCACCAGCTCCTGTTTTAACAGTCAAAGTAAATTTTCCATTTTCATTAATAATACCATTAAAGCTTCCTATATCAATTAATATGAAACCATTTTTGCTGTAAACTTCTTTTTTATTACCGCTTGGAAGATTAATTGTGATAGTACTTTCACCACTAATTATTTCTATAGGGGAATATTCATCTGTAACCTCTACCTTTGTATTATTAATCTTCACATAATTTATCTCTTTGATAGTGCTATTTTTTTGTACTTTAAGCACTAGAGTAGCATTTCCATTAGAATCTACAAAAATACCTTTTGCCTCATAATGCCCATTGGTACTAGGCATTGATGCTTCAAAGAAGTTTTCTGCTGTGTAAGATTCGTTAGCATAAGCCTCAATTTCATCTTCACTTAATGTAGATATAGGTGAATTTACTGTTGATTCTTCATTATAATTTGAACTATAATTATTTTTTTTATTGTCTAAATTTTCATCAGTAATAGTGCTAATATTCTGATTATTATTAATAGTATTTAAATCTAAACTTTTATTATCAGTAATATTACTATTTATATTTTTATTATCAACTGTTCTAGTCTTCTGTTTTTCATTATTTAAAGTTTTACTATTTATATTTTCATCATCAGTAATCTTAGAATCCAAATTTGCATTGTCAGCTGTGTTCCCATTCAGATCCTCTTTATCATCAGTATCAGAAGTTAGATTTTCTACTGAAGTAGTTTGTATATCTAGGTTTTCTGCTTTTGCAGAAACTCCACTTCCAGGTAACAATATGCTACTTATGGTTAAAGCTACTATAAGCAAGCCTGCTAGCCATCTTGTAGTATTTTTCTTTCTTTTCATACCACATCTTGTATTCATAAATTATACCCTCCTGACCTACTGTATTACCTCTTCATTATTAAGCATCATTAAAAAATGCCAAATTATCTGCGCGGAAAAAAATCATATTAAACGCCATTTCTTATGTCAGCAATTTTATTAGTAGTTATATGGAGATAATATGTTCATTTCCAACAGATTTACAGAGATTATTCTGATTATATAGTGATTTAATCTCAATTTTAAAAACTCAATTGACAATTATTTTCATTAAATTATATCACTGTCTTTATTGAATTATACCACCATTTTTACTAAATTATACCGCTATTATATATTGTAGTCAACGATTTGACATTATATTTTGAATATTATTTATATTATTGTTGACTATAATTTATACATTTTTTACTGTTTCTCCATGATTTTTCTACATCTTATCTAGCTTTTTCTAATAACAAAAAAGCTAGATATAGGTTATTCCTATATCTAGCTTTCACTTTTAAAATAAGTTAATTCATACTTTTTACAGATTATTAATAGCTGCTTTTACTGCTTCTACATCTTCATCTGTTCCTTGTCCATCAATTTTACGAAGACAAGTAATTCCATATTCAGCTTCAATTTTGTCAGCTGCAAAACAATATGATTCAGCATGTTTATCCATGCTACCATTTACAACAACTCCACGAACTAACTCTTTATTTTTATCTAAAAATTCTCTTGTGATCTTTGTAATTTGACCAAATCCTTCATTACGTGTAACAAGAACACATTCTTCATTTAATGCCTCACTAACACTTTGGGTTGGCATTCCTAATTTTTCGGCAAATGCTTTTCCATTGCCGAATCTGCTATCATATACTACTAGCATATCCTCATCTCCTTTTTATGTATTAATTTAACTTATTATACCATAAAAAAATGAAATTGTAAGAACTTTTAAATTATTTTGCAAAATTTAATCTTCTTAAATTCAATTTCATTCAATCATATATTAATTGTTCATTCTTATCTTATAAATTACTACTATAACTATAATACACATATTATAAATAATACTGAAAACACTAGAATTTCCTCATTTCACTTAACCTTTTTAATACATTGATATATAATTTTTTAAAATCTTCTATAAATTTTTATACACAAAAAAAATCCGTACAAATCACATTTGCACGGATATATTGGAGCGAAAGACGGGACTCGAACCCGCAACATTCACCTTGGCAAGGTGACGCTCTACCATTGAGCCACTTCCGCATACTACTTACCATTCCATGATATAATATCATAGTTATTTGGTCAATACTATTTTTTAAAAGTATTTCTCTCAAAATTCCAAAAGAATGTGGTGGCTTACCCGGGAATCGAACCCGGTACACCTTGATTAAAAGTCAAGTGCTCTACCGAATGAGCTAGTAAACCACGATGGTGCGTGTTAAGAGATTCGAACTCCTGGCCCACGCCTTAGAAGGGCGTTGCTCTATCCAGCTGAGCTAAACACGCATCTTTTCCACGAGAAATATAATAACCAATTTGTCGTATCTTGTCAACAGCTTTTTTTATTTAAATTAAAATTTCTCTAAGAAAATATTAACTATTACCAATTGTAAAGTTATGTTATTATAAACCTAAAAGATAAATAGAAATTTATGGAGGATATATAATGATAAGACACATATGTATGTTTACATTAAAAGATGATAACAAAGAAAAAAATATTAATGATTTCTTTAAAGAAATAGAAAAGCTAAGAGATTTATCTACAATAAAAAAATTCAACGTAGTTAGAAATGTTGAAAATACACCAGCTTCTAATTACGATGTAGCTTTAATTTTTGATTTTGAAAGTGTAGAAACATTAGATGAATATCAAACATGTGAAGAGCACTTAGAATTCGCAAGATTTTTAGCTACTATTAAAGTAGATAGAGCCTGTATTGATTTTGAAATCTAATTATATATTTTTAGGGAGGCGTTAAGAAATGACAAACCCACTTTTGATGGGAATGGAAGGAGTTTTTATTCCAGTAAAAGACCCTAAACTATCAGCAAATTGGTATGAAGAAATACTTGGTTTTAAACTGCTGTACATTGAAGAAGAAGCAGCTGTATTAAAAATTTCAGAACAATCTCAAACAGTAGTCTGTCTTGTAAAAACTTTAAATCATCAACCAATGAAATTCCCAAATAATAATTTTGGTGTAGGAAAATATTATAATTTTATTCCTCATAATATAGAAGAGGCTCACAAGTTCTTACTTGAAAAGAATGTTAAGGTAAATCCAATAGATGAAGAAGGAGATTCTAAATTCTTTACTTTCTATGATCCAGATGATAATCCACTAGGTGTTTGTCAGTAGAAAAATTAATTTATTCCTTTAATTAATATTATTAACCCAATACGAAGAATAAAGGTCAAGCATCAGCTAGACCTTTATTCTTTATTTCTTCATTCTTTAATTTTTTCATTCTTTCATTTTTTCATTCCTAAGCTATTAACTTTCCACTAATACTCTTACTTCTTCTCTATTAATTATTACTTATTACTTATTCCCTATTCACTCTTAATTACAATTTGCTCTTCTTCTCCATCAACTACAACATTTGAACCATATCCAATTTCACCTTTTATAATTTTTCTAGCTAAAGTATTTTCTAAGGTATTTTGAATATATCTCTTTAAAGGTCTTGCTCCATATACTGGATCATATCCTTCTCTAGCCATAATTGTTTCAGCTTCATCAGTAACTTTAAGATTTATATTTTTATCTTTTAATCTATCTGACATCTCTCTTAAGAAAATATCTATTATCTTCTTAATTCCATTTTCAGTTAATGGTTTGAACATAATTATATCATCTACTCTATTTAAGAATTCAGGTTTAAATCTTAACTTCATTTCATTCATAACTTGATTTCTAATACTTTCATCTACAGTATCTTCACTCTTATTTTCTAGAAGATAACTGCTACCAATGTTAGAAGTCATAATGATAATAGTATTTTTAAAGTCTACTGTTTTTCCTTTATTATCAGTTAATCTACCATCATCTAAGATTTGCAAGAACATATTAAATACATCTTCATGAGCTTTTTCAATCTCATCAAATAATACTACACTATATGGATTTCTTCTTACTGCTTCAGTAAGTTGACCACCTTCATCATATCCAACATATCCTGGAGGCGCTCCAACTAATCTAGAAACTGAATGTTTCTCCATATATTCTGACATATCTATTCTTATAATACTTTCTTCAGAATCAAATAAGTTTCTAGCTAATGTCTTAGCAAGTTCTGTCTTACCAACTCCTGTTGGACCTAAGAATATAAATGAACCAATTGGCTTATTAGCATCTTTTAATCCTGCTCTTGCTCTAAGAATAGCATTTGAAACAGCAGTTATAGCTTCTTCTTGGCCAATAACTCTCTTGCTCATTTCACTTTCTAGTCTTAAAAGTTTTTCTCTTTCCCCTTCTAAAAGGTTAGTAACTGGAATTCCAGTCCACTTAGAAAGAACTTTAGATACTTCCTCTTCTGTTACTTCTTCCTTTAAAAGAGCACCTTCGTAATTTTCTTTTACTTCAATTTCTTTTTGCTTTATTTCTTCTTCTAAAGCAGGAATTACGCTATATTGAATTTCAGCTGCCTTATTATAATTGTAATTTCTTTGAGCAGCTTCTAAATCTCCTCTTGCTTCATCTAGCTTAGTTTTTAAGTCTTTTAAATTAACTATTGCATCTCTTTCTTTTTCAAATTTAGCTGTCATAGCATCATTTTCAGATTTAAGTTCTGCAATATCCTTTTCCAAAGCTTCTAATTTCTTTTTAGAACCTTCATCCTTTTCCTTAGATAGAGCTTCCTTCTCAATTTCTAATTGGAATAACCTTCTTCTAATATTATCAAGCTCTGTTGGAAGAGAATCTATTTCTGTTCTTATCATTGCTCCAGCTTCATCAATTAAATCAATTGCCTTATCTGGTAAAAATCTATCTTGTATATATCTATGCGATAACTTTGCTGCTGCAACTAAAGCTGAGTCATGAATTCTCACACCATGATGTATTTCAAATCTTTCTTTTAATCCTCTAAGAATTGATATAGCATCTTCTACAGTTGGCTCTTCTACTATTACAGGTTGGAATCTTCTTTCCAAAGCCTTATCCTTTTCAATGTATTGCCTATATTCATCAAAAGTTGTAGCACCAATACAGTGTAATTCTCCTCTTGCAAGTAAAGGCTTAATTAAGTTACCTGCATCCATAGCTCCATCAGTTTTACCTGCTCCAACTATTGTGTGAATTTCATCTATAAATAATATTATTCTTCCTTCGCTACCTTGCACTTCCTTTAAGACAGCCTTTAATCTTTCTTCAAATTCTCCTCTATATTTTGCACCAGCAATTAATGCACCCATATCTAAAGAGAATATAACCTTATTTTTTAATCCTTCTGGTACATCCCCTCTAATGATTCTTTCAGCTAAACCTTCAACTATAGCAGTTTTACCAACTCCAGGTTCTCCAATTAATACAGGATTATTTTTAGTTCTTCTTGATAGAATTCTAATAGTTCTTCTTATTTCTTCATCTCTACCAATCACAGGATCTAATTTATGCTTTTTAGCAAGATCTGTTAAGTTAGTACCATACTTACCTAAAGCATCATAAGTTCCTTCTGGATCTTGAGTTTCTACTCTTTGATTTCCTCTTACTTCTTTTAATACATTCATAAATGTTTTTTTATTAATATTATATTTATCTAGTAATTTCTTTACTTCACCATTTTTATCAACTTCCATTATAGCTAGCATTACATGCTCAACACTAATATATGAATCTTCAAATTTCTTAGCTAAATCTTCAGCTTTTACTAATACTTCTTCTATTTGTCTAGTAGCATACACTCCAGATGAGTTTGCACCTTCACCTAAAACCTTTGGCATATTTCCTAAAATTCTATTTAAATCATCATTTATCGATTTAACACTAACGCCCATTTTAGTAAATATGTTTGGTATAAGTCCATCCTCTTGCTCTACTAATGATGTAAATAAGTGTATTAGTTCTACTTGTTGGTGATTAAACTTTACTGCAATCATGCTAGCATCATTTAATGCTTGTTGAACTCTTAATGTCATTTTATCAATATTCATGTGCTTCACTCCTTCATATACCACTTTATATCTTTATTTTATCTACAATATAAATAATAATACAAAAGTCAAAGAAAGTCAAAGTATATTTTAAAAATTTATAAAACTTTTCTATTTTCTAATAAATAGGATATAATTAAATTATTAATTATTACTAAGGGAGGTGATTTTTATAAGAAGGGAATATATAGTTTATCCACCAGACTCTCCTATAAAAATAACATATGCTAATATAAAGGAATATCCAATACATTGGCATAATTCTATTGAAATACTTTATGTTTTAAGAGGAAGTATAAATGTTAATGTAGATGCAGATTCCTTTGAAGTATTAGAAAGGGAAATGGAGATTATAAATGTTGATGAAGCACATAGAATTTATAGCGATGAAGATAACAGAGTATTAATCTTCAATATAGATCCTTACTTCTTTGAAAAGTATTATAAGGATATAAATAATATTTTCTTTTATACAAGTTCAACAGATGATGGTGCTCAAGATGGTGAAGAATATGATTTGCTGAGAAATTTCTTAGCTAAACTTTTATGTGAAGCTGTACAAAAACTTGATGATTATGATAAGGAAATCGAATCCATTTTAATAGACTTATTATATCATCTTATAAATAACTTCCATTACTTAACTTATGAAAAAGAAGAGTTAAAAGAAAAAACTGAACAATTAGCTAGATATCATAGAATTTCTAAATATATATTTAATAATTATGATAGTAATATTACTTTACAAGAAATTGCTAAGAAAGAATTCTTAAGTCCACATTATCTATCTCATGAGATTAAATATGCAACTGGAAATAGTTTTACTGATTTAGTTAATCAAACTAGAGTTGAAGAATCTGTTAAGCTTTTATTAGATAGTGACTTAAGTATTTCAGATATATCTGATGAAGTTGGTTTTTCTCATGTAAGATATTTAAATAAGAATTTTAAGAATTACTACGGTTGTACTCCTCTTCAATATAGGAAAAAGAATAAATTAACAGAAGAAGAATTTGAACAAATCAAAAAAGTTGAAATTTTAAAAATTGAGGATGCTTTAGAATATCTTTCATCAGAACTAGATGATTATGAAAGATTCAATTATGAAAATAAGCTATGGAAGATTCATGTGAATATGGATGAAAGTCAAGGTGAACTTAATAAAGACTTTAGAGAGATAATCAATCTTGACGATGCATTTGATTTACTATTGGAAGACAATAAGGATATATTAGAAGAAATTCAGGATGAACTTCATTTTAAATATGTTAGATTCGAAAATATGTTTAATAATGATATGGGGGTTTTCCCTAAAGCTGATTTCTATAACTGGAATAAAGCTAAAAGTGTTATTGAATTTTTAGACTATATAGATTTAAAGCCACTTATTTTAATAGATAATCCTAATTTCTCTCTTGAAAAATACAAACATATATTAACTAGTTTCTTCGAATATTTTTCTGAAATAGATTATATTGATATAACTGAATTTAAATTTCAGTTTACTCCTATAATAGATAAAGAATTAAAGAGTGCTCTATTAAAATTTTTAATTGATGAATATGACATAGATGTTATAGAAGAAGATTTTATTTGCGATAAGAGTTTAAATAAAATCTATGACACAGCATATATGTTGCCATTCATTATCCATAATACAATATTTAATAAAAAATCTTTAAATTTTTTAAGAGCCTTTGATGTCCTAGAAAAAGAAATAAGATTAACAAATGAAGTTTTCATAGGTGCTCCTGGTTTAGTAAATGATATGGGAATTAGAAAACCTTCTTATTATGCTTACTACTTACTTAGTAAATTGGGCGATGAAATTGTTACTATAGATAACGGATTAATAGTAACTAAAAAGGATGATGAGTATTGTATATTGCTTTACTCATATACTGATGAACTAGAAGAATTACAAAACTTTGAAGGTATCTTTACTAAACGTGGTAAAAGAAAGATCTATAAAAAGAAAATATCATTAAATATTGAAAACATAAAAAAATCTTCTAGAATAATAACTTATGAAATAAGCGAAAGAGTTGGGTCTTCTTATAACTATTGGTTGTCTATGGGCTCACCAGATAGATTAAATAAAGAAGAAAAGGAAATTTTACACAAAGCTTCTTTTCCTAAGATAGAATTTAGTTATTCTAAGAAAAATACAATTCTAAATATAATTACAGAACTTAAAGGTTATGATGCTAAACTTATTGTAATCAAAAACATAAAGTAGATAAATGTTATTCCTTGCGACCTCGCAAGCTCCAAGTCGCAGTCATATAACATTTATCCACTTCTACTCTGAAGGTAATAATTCCTCATTTCATTCGGAATTATAGAAAATAAAAGTTCCATAAAAATTAATAAATGTACTAAAACCTTAAATAAATATCAATAGAAGTACAAAGAAACCAAATATTTTGGTTTCTTTGTACTTTTTCAATATATCGGAAATTTTGTTAATAACTTAAATGTACCTAAAACTAAACATTTAAGTCAATGCAATCTAATTAAATTTTAAGTATACTTTAACTATAAGTTAAGCGGTTATTATTATTAGAAAGGATTGATTTTAATGAGAGGACTATTTTTTGTACCTAGCGTATTTTCAAAATATTCATTATTAAATATATTATCTTCATTTTTCCACCCTTTGAAAAAATAAAATTTATTTGTTATTATAAGGTTCCATAACGCTGTTTAAATATACTACTTATTAATATAAATAATGAAAGCTCATGAAGTTATTAATTAAAGAATTAATCTCTTCATAAGCTTTCATTTTTTTATATACGATTTACTATTTTTTTAAATTCATTGCTAATGTAAAATATTTCAGTGAGTCTTTAACATCTCCTAATTTATAATACATTTCACCCATATCTAAATATCTTTCATGCCTTTTATCTTTATTTGCAAATTTAAACAAAGAATCTAGTGAAAGGTTCATATACATCTCAGCTTGTATGTATTGTTCTTTCTTTTGAAGTATCATTCCTTTAAAATAATATGCTTCTTCAATTAACGCTATATCCGTACTATTAATTGCAGAATTTAAAGCTTTATCTGTAATTTCATATGCAATATCGTATTCTTTATTTTCATAAAGAGTTTTAATACATTTATTTAAAAATCTAACATATTTCTTTTCATCGATTGTAGGGAATAAATCTATGCCCTCCATAATTTCTTGAATTGCTTTTTCTCTATTATTAACGTAGAAATAACTTTCTCCACTCTTCCCCTTTGCAATTGCTAATACTGTTGCCTTCTCTTTTTTATAATCATAAGCTAGACTAATATACTTTTCAGCTCCATCTTTATTAAGTCTAATACCAACAGTTGCAAAACTATGATATACATCACCTTTATCTAAATCTTTCTCAATACTATCTATATATTTCAAAGCTTCTTTTAAAGAATTATATGCTTCTTCTAATCTATCTAACTTTTCAAAAGATTTACCTTCTCTATAAGAAATATATGCATAATCTGATTTATTAAAGTTCTTCTCATCTTTAATAAGGCTTCTTGCCCTATTATAGTAATCTATTGCTTCATTATAATCCTTAATACTATAGAAGAATGTGGCCATATCAACATAATAAGTTATAGTATTCTCGCGAGTATTATTCTTTTGATATAAATCATAATATTGAGATATGATTAATTGTATATTTTCAACTTTATTTTTCTTAACATAATAGTTAAACAACTTATGAATAAGTTCAAAGGCCAAATCATTATAGGAATATTCTAAGGCGTAACTCAAATTATGATTAATAACATTATCCATTTCTTCATCGGGAACTAAGTCTCTATTTATTAATTTTAGATTGCTTATTATTTGCTCTTCTACATCTCTTACTAAATACTCGTAATCAAGTCCAAGCTGCCCTGATACATATTCTAAGATATCTTTATCAGCCTTGATCTTTCCATTTTCTATGCAACTCATTTTAGATATAGAAACCTTATCTCCACACAATTCTTTTAAAGTTATCCCTTGATATACTCTTGCCCTTTTAATTTTTTCGCCAGTTGATAATATTTCCATTTTAATCCCCCGCTTGAATTAATTTTTAAGTATGCCTATCTTCCTAAAGATATTTACTCCTTCATCTAAATATTTAGCCGCTTCTAATTCTTTTTTATTATCTATATAATACTTACCTATCATTATAGCTAACTGTCCAGCCTGTTTTTGTAAATTATTATTTTTAGCTAAATCATATGTATCAAGCAATACATATTCAGCTTCCTTTAATAATTCTTTTAAAATATAAATTCTATACCATAGTAAATTTATATCAATTAAGCTTTCTACATCGCCTTCTTCTAAGTATGAATTCATTTCTACCAATATGCTTTCACATTTTGAAATATCCTTTAACTTAATGTAATTTTCACAAATATTCATTAATGTACTAACTAACTTAGAATCTTTTCTTCTAATTCTAATATCCCTTGATATTTCATAATGCTTGAAGGATTCTTCGATATTCTCAAACTCATAGAATAATTTTCCTAAATTATTTTCAATTTCAGATATATTATTTAATTCATCTAACTCTTTATATACCTCTAATGCATTTTCGGAATATTTAATAGCATTTGATAAATCACCCTTCATATTATATTCTTCTGAAATTAATAATAGTGTCTTTGCATATTCTTCCCTATTTCTTACTTGCTCAAACTTACTCTTAGCTAAAAATGAATAATCCATAGCCTTAGTTAGATCTTCTATATTAAAATAGGCTTGTGCCATATAGTAATAAATTTCTCCAAGTAAAAAATCATTCCCTATATTATTATCTAGATATACCTTTTCTGCTTGTCTTAGGTAACTACTTGAAGAATGAAATGCTTTTTGTTTTAATGTTATCTTCCCTAAGTTAAGAAATGTATTAATTATTTCTTCGTAGTTATTATTCTTAATAAAAATTACATTTGAAGATAAGAAAAATTGTTGAGCTAAAGTATATTCTCCTTTAGCGTTATATATTTTTGCTCTTAAATATATAATCTTTGCCTTTCTATACTCTAAATTATATTTTTCAACATAATATAAAGCGTTTTCAATATATTTTTCTCCAGTAATATAATCACCTGATAAAATATAAGATTCGGCAATTTGCTCATAATATATACTTATCTTTTCTGCTTGTGTCTCTTCTGACTCCATTAAATATTCAACTGAAGTTTGTAATGCTCCTGCTAGATATTCTAGTAAATCCATAGAAGGGTTAGACCTTCCAGATTCGACTAAACTAATTTGACCTGGAGTAATTCTATCACCAGCTAAATCCTTAAGAGTCATATCTAATTCTTTTCGTCTTCTTTTTATTTTTTCCCCTAATGCAAGAATTTCCATCATTACTCTTCCTTTTCATACCCAAAAATTAATATTGTTAATCTTTTCTATTATTAAAAATTGTATCATATTTTATCTAAATTTCATAGTTATTCTATATAGAATAAACTATTAATTCTCTTTTTTCGTCAAATTATCAAATAAATGAAAATATTTTTTATATTTTCTTTTTAATTATTATAACATTAAACTAAATAAAATCACTATAAATTTCAAATTTTTCCTTAACAATTTATAATTTTATAGTATAGTTTTACTATTATTAATAACTTTATATGACATTAGTCACTGTAAAAAAAGATTCTATATCAAAATGATTAATCATTTTGATATAGAATCTTTATCTCATATATCCCATCATTATGTCGCAAGCACCTTCAGCCATATTTAATGCTCTCTTGCCAGCTCTTTTTAAATTTCTTTTAGTTCTTCTATCTAATTGTGGAAAAACTACGGCACCTATAGCTACTCCTATTACAGCACCTGCTGCCATTCCTTTAATTGTATTTAACATTTATTATCACCTCATAAATATTTTCATAAGCTTATTATTTGCAAATTTTGATCTTATATTCATGAAATGAGCATTTTAATAAAATATCTAGTTATTATTATTTTTATTTTCTTTATTTAAGAGATATTCTGCATAACTTAATACATCTTTTTGTTTCTCTTTAGAAAGATTTTTAAATATATCATTTAACTTATTAATTATTTCGTTATTTTCATCATTATTAGTATTTAAAGCTTCTTCGTTATCTATAGATTGTAAAACTACATTACTTTCTTCATTAATGCTTATAATATTATCTTCTCTATCTCTTGCAATATTCTTTAACTGTTCTTTTACTAAATTATTAGAAACATAAATTTTATTATCTCTAAGATATTTATAAAATTCATAGTTAGAATCAATATTTAAAGCTTCCTTACACTTTTCATCTGCAATCTCATTATATAAGTCTCCAGTGTGGCTATCTACTTTAACGAAAATAACTTCTATACCATTATCAATTAAACTCTTCATCTTATTATGATAATCTATAGATGATTGCTCTTTTCTTTCCCAAAAACCAGTAGCATGGTGAGCTATTCCAGCATAATCATGAAAAATCACTACTTTTTTTTCATTTTGTCTTAATGCATATTCAACACCTTTAACTGTCGCCTCTAATTCTCCAGCAATTTGTCTTATGCTTTTACTAGAACTATCTTCGCTCTTTCCATTTTCCACATACTCAATTACATTATCTTTGACTGCTACTAAAGCATAGGCATATCTTTCAGTAGTAACATTATAACTACCATCTACATAAATATGTAAGCAATCCATTGGATATCTATCTACACCTTTCTTTAACATACCATCTCCTTGAGATAAAAATGCTTTGGCATCATTTATATCCTCGAAGCTTTTATACTTAGCACCTTTAACTCCTTTTATATACCTTTGACATTCTGCCCATGTATCTACTATTAAATTTTCTACCTTTTCATTAGTAGCAAAATTGAAACCTTCTTTAATCGCATAAACTTTCTTTGCCATGCATTCTACTCCTTTGATTTATTTTATAATGATACAACTTCCTCAATAAAGTTATAAATCTTTTCTACATTTTTAGCACCGGTAAAGTTTACTACATATTCTATAATGTTTCTTATTACAAAAACAATATCACTTTTACCTTCCCAATTCTCTAATATTATTTTAATTGGTACATCAGCTATTATTCTTTCTAATGCAAAAAATGCTACAGCAATTTCATCTACTCTTCCTATAAAAGGAATATTATCTGGTATTATATCCGTTGGAACGGCAATATATGCTATAGCCCCTGAAATAATAAGTTTTGTTTTTAAAGAAACTCTTTTATCTTTTAGCAACCTATATAATAAAGCTGCCATATCTGGAATTATAAAAAGATAATCACTATAAGTTTTTACCTTTTGTGGTAGTTTTTCATTAACAAAGTCTCTCCCCACACTATAGTGATCCTTTACTTTTTCTATATCATCAAAAACTTCTTCAAACTCTTCTTCTACATAAGGTTCTTCTTCAGGAACTTCTTTAATTAATGTTCCCTTTAGTGAAATATTAATATTTGCTACATCAACATTTAATAGATCTTGAGTAAAGTATATATCTGATATATTTAAATCAATATATGGAACATCCTTTAATAAATATTTAAGATCTATTTCTACTTTTCCATTATTATAACTTATGCCTTTTTCTTCTAAAGACTTTAAGGCAAACTTTAATGCTACTTTTCTTAATACAGAGAATATACTTAATTTAGCTATTTTAAAAGATGATACTTCAGCATGTATAATCCCATCTTCTATCCTACTAAACTTAACACCAGCTACAAAATTTATGGTTATTCCTTTTGTAAAACTTCCAAATAATATTATTTCCTCATCAATTAATATCTTTTCTAAGCATAACCCTTCTACGCTTACAAATTCATTTAAAATACTTAGTAAATCTTCGCCTGTTAATGCGACTTTAACACTTGAAATATTCATACTTACCTCCCATTATAAATTAACTATGCATTCTTATACATTTCTAAGTTTGATCCTATTATATAAAGAAGCTTGTCCTTTATATAGACCTCCTTAATATCTGCTTCATACTTATCTAAATCAACTATAATATCCTTACCCTTTATACTTAGATTTTCTTCTCCCATAATCTTAATTATTGATTTAAATAATACGTTAGTTATGCCCTTTAGCATTCCTAATTTCTCTATATTTATATCCTTTGTTCCAATAATAATCTTATTTCCATAAAAACTTTTAATATAAAGGCTACCACTAAATCTACTATTTATTTTATTAAAAATATTTCCTGAAAAATTTATTCCATTATCTATTTCTATATGGGTTACCTCTATACCTTTATCTTTGCCTTTTAAGTTAACTAATTCAGTAATATCCCTTGATGATAACACAGTTGAATAAAGCACTTTTATTATCTCTCCTTATTATATTACTTGTTAAATAATTAATGTAATTAGTCAGCTATTTTATTTAAAGTATACTCTATTTACATAACTTTTAAAAGATATCTTTTCATTTTAACATATCTACCAACACTTACATTGGAATAATCTAGGTTCTTAAGTGGACTAAAAATTTAAAAATGTTAATATATTAATGACAGTTAATCTTCTATTTAGGAGGTAATAATGAATAAACTAAAGAAAAATATAATTTTGATTCCAATAGCTACTGCTATTATTTCTACATTTTGTTTAATGTATTTAAGTTTCGGTAAAACTGCTAACTACAATAAACAATATTCAATATTTTTACAAGATATAACTGATAATAATATATCTAAAGTAATTATTAATAATAGCTCTAAGCTTACAGTATTTTTAAAGGATGGCAGTAAGTACTCTACTGAAAATCCTAATAGCCCAACATTAAAGGAAGATTTATTAAAAAATAATATAGAGATCTCTGATGAAAATATAAGCAGTCCTTCTAAAACTATAACTTCAATGGTTCTTATATCATCAATAATATCCATTGTATTTATATCAATAAATAAAAGAAATATGTCTACTTCAAAAATTACTAATTTAGATGTAAAAGACTTTTCAGAGGATGGAAGTGCATTAACTTTCAATTCAGTAGCTGGAAACGAAGAGGCTAAAGAAAGTCTTATGGACATTGTTGATTTTTTAAAGAATCCTGAAAAATATAAAGAATATGGTGCTAGAATGCCAAAAGGTGTTATACTTTATGGTTCCCCTGGTACTGGTAAAACACTGCTGGCTAAGGCGGTAGCTGGTGAAGCTAAGGTTCCTTTTTATGCATTAAGTGGTTCTGATTTTGTACAAGTATATGTAGGGGTTGGTGCTGCTAGGATAAGAAACTTATTTAAGAAAGCAAAAGCACAGGGTAAAGCTGTTATATTTATTGACGAGATAGATGCAATAGGTAAAAAAAGAGGTGGCTCTGCTGCTTCTAGTGGAAATGATGAAAGAGATCAAACTTTAAATGCTCTTTTAACAGAAATGTCTGGCTTTGGTGAAAAAGAAGGCATAGTTGTAATTGCTGCTACCAATAGATTAGATACATTAGATTCTGCCTTACTTAGACCTGGAAGATTTGATAGACATATAGAGGTTTCATTACCTGATTTATGTGCAAGAGAAAAAATTATATCTCTTCATTTAGAAAATAAACCTCATAATGAAATAAATATTAAAGATATTGCTAGAAAAACCGCTTATTTCTCAGGTGCAAAATTAGAAAGTTTAATTAATGAAGCTGCAATTATGGCAGCTAAAGAAAATTCATCTTCATTAACAGATGAGCATATTAATAAGGCTTATTCAATTGTTCTTGCAGGATATGAAAAGAAAGAAAGAGGTCATTATCTAGAAGAAGATAGACTTTTAACTTCCTATCACGAAGCTGGACATGCTCTGGTTTCACTTATTAAAACCCCAGAGGATAAGGTATCAAAAATTACTATTATCCCTACAACTAATGGTGCTGGTGGATATACTCTAACCATACCTAAAGATAAGTCTTATCAAAGACTAGATTACTTAAAAAATAGAATTATGGTCTTACTAGGCGGTAGAGCGGCTGAAGAAATTATCTTCGGAAAAGAAAAAATTTCAACAGGTGCTGAAGGTGATTTAAGTCAAACAACTGACATTGCTATGTCTATGATTTCAGAATATGGAATGGGAAATACATTAGGTCTATTAAAGCTTTCAAAGCTAGGTAATCTTTCAACAGCTTATGGAAATCCAATAGTTGAAGAATGTAGAGAATTAGTTAACTCACTCTATGAAGAAGCATTAAGAGTATTAAAAGAAAATAAAAATATATTGGATAAATTAGCTATGGAGCTTTTAGATAAAGAAACACTTGAGGAAGAATTTATATACCATTTATTAGGTAAGAGTGAAGAATTAATAAGTAATAAATAGATTTAAGAAATGAAAGAATGAAAAAGTTAAGAAAACAAGAATAAAAGTATGTTTAATGAAAAAGGAATAAACATCATATTCGTTGCTCCGTCGTAAACTCCAAGTCGCTCTCATATGATATTTATTCCTTATAAACTGAAGGAAGGAATTTATAAAAAATTATTCACAGGGTAATCCTTTTATAAATTCCTAGAAAATGAAAAAGTCCAAGGATTTATATTCCTTGGACTTTAATTCATAGTATATTAAAACCATTTATCTAATAAAAGCAATTAAACATATAGTTAATATAGTTATTTTTATCCTGTTTTAGTAAAATATATTGATTTTTTTTTATTTAGATAGTATAATTGAAAAAATTAAATTTTGTATAATTTTTGTTAAATAAGGAGGTAAAATAATATGCTTAATAATATTATTATGACAAAAAGTAAATTAGCTAAAGTAATGCACACTATTTTATTTATTCTTACAGGATTATACCTATTAGAAACTATACTTTTCACAGGATATTTTGGTGTTGTATTAGCTTGTATTAATATTATATTAGGTGTTGTTGCTCTTGTAATAGCAATAATAAAGAATGAAAGAAAATTAGCTCTTATTGATTTAGCTATTATATTAGGAACATTAGCTATATTTATGTTCTTAATGCAATTATAGAATATAATAATTTAAAAATATTTATAAATAAAATACCGTATTATTCTAAAATGATATGTTCCCTTTCAAATAGCAGATTTTTATTTATTTAATCTGTCTACCTTAAAGGTAGCATATCAAAATGAATATACGGTATTTTTTATGAAGAAACACTAAAAGTAATAAAAGAAAATAAAAATATATTGTATAAATTAAAATTTATCGCTGAATAAAGAGTAAACATTACGGTATACTATTATAAAAGATGGAACAAATATCCCACCATATAAAAAACTAGTTGTATATGGTGAAAGAGATGGATAGATGACACATATAAAAGCTAGGATATATTTAATCACTATCAAGTCATAAAAGTTATTAACGGAGGAAGAATATATGAAAAAGATTTTCATAGCTGGAATTTTAGGAATTATGATAATATTAGGAGGCTGTGCAAGTAAAAAAGCAGAAGCAATAACTAGTTCAATCTCAAATAGCGGTGTAAACGCAGAAGCTGTTCCTTCAAACAAGGAATTTAATATAGAGGAATTGAGCAAATACAATGGACAAAATGGTAACCCAGCTTATATTGCTGTAGATGGAGTCGTTTATGATGTAACTAACGCAAAGGGTTGGAGTAATGGAAGACATAACTGTGGAGTGACTGCGGGGAAGGACTTGTCTGAATTAATAAATCAATCACCCCATGGCAAGGAAGTTCTAAAGAACTTGCCAGTAGTTGGTACTCTAAAATAAAAATGGTGTTATTTGTTTTACAAAAAAATTATAAAATTGCAATTTAGCAGTTATATTTATGAACAATCTTAAACTATAACAGATTATTTTTTATGGAATAAGTGCTATATTAAACTACTATCAGTTTTTAAAATGCTACGTATTTTTGCTGCTCCTTTAATCCTATGACGGAACAAACAACACTTCCAAAATTAAGAATGTAAAATGAATGATGTAGAATTAATGAAAAAACTCCTTTCGGAGTTTATAATTTTCACAACTTATCTCGATGAGTTGTTTCCTTTAGTTTTTAAGAGGATACATCTAGTGTTGTTTCGACTTTGAGCTTACGACTGAGCAGACAATACAGATGTATCCTCTTTCTTAGTAATCTAGTTGTTTTAGTTTTATGCTTACTTCTTCTTCTGAAGCATTTTCTAATTTGTATGATACTATTTTTCTTTCAATTTCTTTGGTAACCTTGTCTGAATTACTGAATAAATCTCTTGCTGCATTTATAGCATAAGCAAGTACTGAAGCAACTCCACCACTTCCTAATTCAAATCCCATGCTTTCAGTTTCAGATAATTGACTTTTCATCAATTTATATATTTCCTTACAATAAGCTCCCTTAATGATAATTCTATCGTATTTAAACTCTAAAGCTGTTAATAATTCTGTTGGATTATAAGCTTCAAAAGCTGGATTTTCCTTTTCTAAAGCTAAAAGTTCATCTAGTACAGTTCCTGGAGTTTTTTCTAAAGCTTCTGATAATGCAACTATCACCTTATTAGAATAATTCTCTATCTTCTTATTTGTATGAGCTGATAATAATTGTTGACTTACCCCAGTCTTTTTATAAACCTCATATCTCTTACTATTGTTTCTTTGTAAATATAAGTCCAAAATATTCATTATATACCCTCCGATTATTTAGTAATCATAATTTTTTTATTACTAAAATATATTTTACTATTTATTTTAATATATTCTCTTACATGTAATTTGTCTACACTTTTTTTTGAAATTTTCAGAATATTTTATTAGATATATAAATAATAAAAATAGAGCTGCCATAGCAGCTCAAATTTATTAATATAGAAACTTATCAAGTGGTTCCATCTTTAATTTTACATATTTACAATATACTCTTCACATTTATCAATAATTTCTGATAATATTTTTAAATCTTCTTTTATAATTCCACTTTCAATAGAATGATTGCATTTCTCATATAGATATAGTGGAATTTCATTATTGTCACATTTAGACACTAATAACGAAGTAGTAATCATGGGATCTGCTGTTCCTGAGAATACAATTCCATCACCACTCATAAATGGTAGAGTTTCATTAACTGGCGTTAAATATATATGCCTTATTGGTAATTTTAATTCAGATGCTATTTTCCCACCTAATACAGTACCTATACTTTTAGATACAAATAAAATCTCATCATAATCAGCCCATAAAATATCCTTTATTCTTTCATTTGCTTTAGTAATTGCAATTTCAAAAGCTCTCATCTTATCATTAGGTAATTTACCATATTCAATTTCTACTATATCAAATTCTTCTTTTATTAAAATCTTTTTTATATAGTATAAAAGTGGTTTATTAGAGTTATAATTCATCCCCGGAAATAGTACAGCTAATTTTTTCATTTTTATCTCCTTCTATAATTTCTTTATTTTATAATAATTATACATAATAATCATTTAATAAATCCATTACTATCTATATTAATTTTACTAAATCTATCTATAATTTTTATTTTTTATTGTTAATTTTATTTCTCTAGAATCATTAATTTCTTCTCTAACTTCTTCATTATCTTTAGTGTAATTTATTTTTTTAGGAGAAATGTACACAGTCAATTCTTCTTTCTTATCCATACCTTTTTCGAAATTCAATTGTCTTACTGAATATCCATAGTATATGCCATCTTCATCTGGCCCCCCTGTATCTAACCCCATTCTTTCTTCAACAGTAAAATCCTCTCCTCTTATCTCTATAGTAAAACCATATATAGTTGGTTTATTAAGCTTAATTTTACTTTGAATCTTATACACCACTAATAGGTACTCTCCATCAAAATCTACAGCTTCAATATTAATAGTATGATTTTCTGTATGAAATTCTTCTTTAACAGATAAGCCATTTTCTGTGTACTTAATTCCAAGCCCCCATTTGTTATTTAATACTTTAAGAACCGGCCCAACTATTGGTAATTCTTCAGCTAAAGAAGGTTTAACAAAATTAATTCCTATTAATAATGCAATGAATAATCCAGCAACTTTCAATACATTGTTTCTAGCATTCTTCTTACCCTTTGATTCTATATCTTCATATATTTTATTAACTTTTTCTCTTAAGGAATCTGGTATCTTAATATCATCCTCATTATAAAGATTCTTTAAACTATTATCTAAATCCTTCATTACATTATCTCCTTTCCATTTATACTTTTAGCAATCTTATCTTTTGCTCTAGATAATCTTGATTTAACTGTACCTTCTGGAATTCCCACAACCTCTGCTATCTGACTCATCTTTAAATCTTCAAAATAAAATAATGTTATAACTAGCCTTAATTCCTCTGGTAATGAATCAACAGCAATTTTCAAGTCTAAATTTTCATATTTATCATTGTATTGTTCTTCAATAACCGTCTCTAAATATATACACTTTTTATTAAAGTTATAAATTTTATTACATTCATTTATAAGAATTTTTATAAGCCAAGTTTTAAATAATTCTTCTTTTCTTAAAGTTTTAATATTAGAAAATGCATTTAGTATTGTATTTTGTATTGCATCTTCGATGTCTTCTTCGTTCTTCAAAATTCCTTTTGCTACCCTATATATACTTTTAAGATTTACTTCTATTAATTTAGTAAAGGCCCTTCCATTTCCCCTTTTGGCCTTATACACTAAATCTACTTTATTTTCCCCAAACATTTATTTACCTCCTTATATATTCTTATCTATTAGATATAATTTCACGGTAAAAAGTTCATAAACTTGAAAATAATAAAAATAACTCCTTGCGGAGTTATTAGATTACTTACTTGTTAATGCAGTTTACTAAAATCATGATTTATTATTTCTACTAATTTAAATTCTTCATTTTCAAATTCAAATTTTAGGATACAACAATTTCCTAATGGTTCTTTTTGATCAACATCACTAGTATGAGCCCAGTATCTCATAAAATTACGACAAGAAGCTCCATGAGAAACAGCTAGTACAGTATTATGCCCATCATTTTTCATAATTGAATAAAGAGTATCTGCAATTCTATTCATTAATTCAATTTGATCTTCACCACCATACTTAACAAAAAAATCTCCATAAGGTAATGGCGGATTCAAGTCTTCACTTTCTCCTTCAAAAGTACCAAAGTTCCACTCTTTAAGCCCCTTTACTCTTTTATATGGCATATTACAAACATATTCTAAGGTATCACAAGCTCTTTCTGATGGTGATGAATATGCGTGGTCAAAAATTATATTATTTTTTTTAAAATATTCTTCAGCAATTATCGCTTGTCCTATTCCTATCTTTGTTAATGGAGAATCACACCATCCCTGAATTTTTCTTCTAGCATTAAATAGTGTTTGCCCATGTCTCATTAAGTATAGTATCTTTTTCATAAATCCCTCACCTCTATAAATGTATTTTTACTAAATCCCAATATATTATTTTCTCATTAGCCCCTTCTACTTTAATATATCTTTAAACTTTTTTATTTTTCAAGAAGATTTGATAATTGAATATATAGTTCCGCTTTATCTTCTGACTGTATCTTATAAACTTTATAGTTTGGTCTTCTTATATATCCCTTTTCCCAAATTTCAATAAACCCTAATTCTCCATCGGTACTTTCTAATGAAATAAATAATCCTTCTCCACCAGTTACATCAGCAAAATTAAAAGTTCTTTTATACTTATATTTTTCTAGTAAAGCAAATATTGCTTTTCCTTTTTCTGATTCTAATTTACTAGTACTATTACTTCCATATTTACTAATAGTTTCATAATTTATATTTTCACCTATTTCTATGGCTTTATATATATCTATAGGTCTTGAAAAATAAATTATAAATCCTATACAAATTGCTAATATAACTACAAAAGTTATTATGTTATTTTTTATTACTTTTAATATATTTTGTTTTTTATCCTCGTCTCTATGATCAGCTTTTTTTCTTTTTACTAGTAAAGTGTAATTATATATTATAAATATAATTGTTAAAATTGCTACTCCTATAGAAATCAAATATAAATAATTAATTATCAAGTTTATTCCTCCAATTTTAAATCTATTAATAGTTACTAAGAATATACTCATTCCATTTCTCTATAATTTCTTCTTTTGTAGAACCTATAACATTTTCTATATCCTCAGGCTTTTTAATTAAATCAATAATCTTATCATATCCATATTTATTAACAATGAATTCTGCAAATCCTCCTGATAGGAAATATGGTTGCTCCAATTTGCCATAGTTATTTTTCATTTCATCAATGGATGGAAGCTTATTTGCTTTTGCAACTTCCTTTAAATAATATTTAGTATTATTATCTATCTGATTTGCTTCAACTACTGCAATTCCTTCATTTAAATAAATATCTGTATTTGAATTTATATCTCCTACTAATATATGTGTATATTCATGAACAATAACTTTCATTAAAGTCTCATAAGTATGAATACCCCCTGGATTTAAAGGTGATACCATTAATATTTCATTCTTTCTTGCCACCCCTACTAACCAATCCTCAGCAGCCATCATTCCAATTGCTTTATGAAAGTCGCTAATATTTGGATAAATAGTTACTTTAATCTTTTCATCTAAAGTAACTTGTAAGTTCTTAGATATTCTTTCATAATTATTTTCTAAATTCTCTTCTAAATCATCTAAAGATTCTTTATCATCTTTAATTGAATAATAATTAAAATGATCACTTTCTTGTCTTAATTTTATGCTCTTTGGATCATCATCTGAACAACCAAAGAGTGATAAACCTAGAATAATCATAATAAGCCCCCTCTTAACCCTCATATATACACCCCATTATATAAATATAATTCTCACTATTTAATACTGAATTTTTTATTTAAGAATATAAATTTATTTATACTCTTTCGCTGAAAAATTAGTAACTTCTACTTTAAAAACAGTTACTGCCTTAGCATGCTTGTCCTCAAAAACAAAATCCTTCCCTGCTTGGTGCTTCATAAGTAATGAAAGAGCAATCTTCTTTTCCTCCATATCTTCAACTATTGAGGCAACGCCATTTCCTATAATGCTTTTGAAATAAAAACCATATAAACAAGCAAGCTGAGCCTCAATTAATTTATGTTCGCAATCCATTTCAAAGGCAACCTCTGAATTTTCGGCTATAGCATCTAACTTTCTTCCTTCTTTAGCAGAATGACAGTATAAAGTTAGCTTATCATCTAAATATAAATATCCAAAATTAAGTGGTACAACATATAAGCCTTCCTTATCCTGCATTGCTAGCCTAACAATCTTACAATTATTTATTATTTCTATCTTCTCCTTAATATCTACTACTTCTCTATCTTTTCTTCTCATGCTTCTCATAGTCATCCACCTTTCAATTCTTTAAAATATTATACTCTTATTTACTCTTTTTAACAATAAAGATAATATTTACTCCTGCAATTCATAAGTGCGATTTTAAAAATGGACTTATTTTATTCTCATCTCTTATAGAATTTTAAATTATTGCAAATTAAAAGTGGATAAATTCAATTATCCACTTCTACACAATCCATTATCTGACTTATCTACTAACTCTTACTTCTTAGCTATTACTTACTTCTTCCCTATCTCTTACTTCTCCATATTTCATTTTTTCATTTTTTCATTCTTTCTTAATTATATTTTCTTCAGGATATGGAACAACGTAGGCATCTTTAAATCCTTCATTTTGTAACCTAATCACTTCTTCTTCAGCTGTTTCATAATCTCTATAGTATCCTATACAAATTCTCCATCCTTCTCTTGTAGGAGTTTTTGGTTTTTTAATTGGAATATCTATTAAAACTTTATTAACCATAGTTAAACAAGCTTTTGCTACCATATGTCCATACTTTTTAGCACTAAAGTTTTTTTCTATGTCCTCATTCGATATGAACTCGGCTTCAATAATAACTGCTGGCATCTTAGTTTCTCTTAAAATAATATAACTTGCTTCCTTTATTCCTCTATCCTTAGATTTCAAATTAGCCAGTAATTCATCCTTTAAAAATCTAGCTAATTCTTCTGATTTATGCCCCTTTTCAAATATTACAATTTCAGTTCCAGTAACAGAATTATCTACAAAGGAGTTCATATGGAAGCTAACAAAATAATCTGCATCCCAGTTATTTGCTATTTCTACCCTGTCCCTAACATCTAAGTATATATCAGATGCTCTTGTCAATAATACTATTTCACCATTTCTTTCTAATAATCTTTTAGTTTCATAAGCAGCTTCCAGCACTATATCAGCTTCTCGCCTCCCATGCTGTCCTACTGCTCCTGAATCTTTTCCACCATGTCCAGCATCTAATACCCATTTTGCCAACTCTTTCCCTCCCATTATTTACATAATAATTATATAAATATTGTATTGCTTTATAATTCAGTATACTTTGGATTTCGATAGTTGGTTACAAATTTAATTTTTATCATTAATATTTCAACAAGAAAAAAGATATAAATGTTATATTCCTCGCTCCGTCGTAAACTCCAAGTCGCAGTAATATAACATTTATATCTTTCTACACTAAAGGTAATAATTCTTCATTCTTCAGAATTATGAAACTTACCTACTTACTTTACTCTATTAATCTATCTTTTTATATATACTATTAAAAAATTCTTCTATTTTATCTACTTCTCCAACACCCTGTGCTAAAGTCTTGCTACCTCCGCCTTTTCCATTCACTATATGAATATGTTCTCTAAATAGCTGCCCCATATTAATATTCTCTATATTTTTTGATGCTGCAATAATTATATTAGCTTTTTCTTTAGATTTTATAGCAAATAAACAAATAGTGTTATCTACTTCTGTTAATTTATTAGCAAGTCTTGTTACATAGTCTGTAGATTTATCTATAAATACCTTTTTTACAACTGTGTATTTTTCTAAGATATTTCCTTCTCTTAAAAGACTTTCTTCTTCATATTTTAGAAGTTCTTCTTCTAATCTCTTCTTTTCGCCTTTTATTTCTTCTAAAGAATTCTTTAAATTTTTTATTCCATTTAAAGCTTCCTCTTCATTGCTATTTAAATAAATACATATATCTCTTAATGCTTTATCTCTAATCAATGAATCATTAATAGCTCTTTGGCCTGCTAAAAACTCTATCCTAGTATTTCCTTTATTTTTTTCAAACCTTTTAATCTTTATCATTTTTAAATCTGATGTTTTACTAGGATGTACACCACAACAAGCATTAATATCTAAATCCCCTATTTTTACAACTCTAATTTCCTCTTGTGTATTAGGTAAATCTCTTCTTAAATTCATAGTTTTTAGCTCTTCTTCATTTGGGATTAAAAAACTAACTTCTATTCCATTATTAATAATTTCATTAGCAAAAGCTTCTGCTTCTCTTACTTGTTCTTCATTTAATATACCTATAATATCTACTGTACTTATTTCTTTACCTAAATGAATACTAACTGTATTAGCATTAAATAATTTAAAAAAGCAGCCTGATAAAACATGTTGACCTAAATGCTGATGCATTCCATCTTGTCTTCTATCCCAATCTATTATACAAGATACAATATCACCAACTTCAAAAGAGGCTTTAACTACATGATAAATTGACTTATCTTTTTCATAAACCTCTAAGACTTCATTACCATTTATGTATCCTAAATCAGATTGTTGTCCTCCTCCCCCTGGGAAAAAGGCAGTTTTATCTAAAACTATATGATAAATATCATCAACTTTATTCACTTCTATTACTTTTGCATCAAATTCCTTTAAATATTGATTTTTATAGTATAATTTCTCCATTACTTCACCTATATCTTATTTTCTTCTACTATTGTATATATTTCTTTAGATAGCTTAGCTATTAATTCACAAGCTTCCTCTCCCAAATCAAGCAGATATCGTTCATCTTCTTCACCATCTTCAAAGGATTCACTGCTTAACTCTCCAATATCCTTAGTTAATACAACTAATATGTAGGGATCTTCTCCATAAATTATTCCTATATCATGATAATACCTGTAGTAATTTCCTATCTTATGAGCAACTTTATCATAAGGTAAATATTTATCCAATCTATCATGATAAATAGTCTTAGTCATATACTCTATAAGTGTATCATAATAAGGATTATTATTTGGATTTTCATATAAATTATTTAATAAAATACCAAGTTGCTTTGCTGTTGCATAATTACCATAAGGTATATTACTATCTCCTGTAATATATCTCATATAATCAGTAACACTAGTTTTTGAAGCTCTAGTTAACATATTTTTAGCTATATTATCAGAATCTACAATAGATAAATAAATAGCATCATCTATTGTAAGGTTAGGAATATTATCTAAATAATACAGTCTACCACTGCCTTCTTCTCTATCTTCTTCACTAAAATATAATAAATCATCTAATGACTTTTCACCATCATTAACTTCATCTAATATCATCATAGATAATGGCACTTTATTAGTACTGGCAGCCATATAATAAGTGTTTTCATTTAAGATATATTCTTCATTTGTATTTAAATTTTTAAAATAAATAGATACATTATTCCTATACTCACCTAAGACTTCATTTATTTTTTCATCAATTAATTCTATAAGGCTTTTGTTTTCACTTTTAATCACTTCTTCATTATTTATTTTATCTAATGTACCTTCCTTAAATATATTTTCTTCCATAATAAATTTATCTTTACTAGCACATCCCCCTAAAATAGTTATAGAAATTGCTAATAATAATATTTTTATTTTTTTCATTTGCCCCATCCCTATCTTAATAATTCCTTATTATACATATGTTTCAAATTAAACTTTATTTCTATAAATTTAATAGAAGATGAAATATTATAAGTAAATTCTTATCTTAATATCTCATCTTCTATATAAAATTTTATATTAACTTTTAGAATGCTGGAATTACTGTTCCATCACTATATTTTTCTTCTATGAAACTCTTAACTTTTTCAGAAGTTAAAGCCTTAGTTAAAGCCTTAATCTTTTCACTTTCTTCATTTCCTTTTTTAACAGCTAAAATATTTCTATAATCTTTAGCAGCTTCTGCATTAGCATCTTCTACTGCTAGCCCTTGTTCAGATGGTTTTAATCCTGCTTCAAGAGCATAGTTTCCATTAATAACTGCTATATCTACTTCATCTAAAACTCTTGGTAATTGAGCTGCTTCTAATTCTTCAAACTTTAAGTTTTTAGTATTTTCAGTAACATCCTTTGGAGTTACTAATTCTCCATCACCTAACTTAATTAAACCTGCTTTTTCTAATAATCTTAAAGCTCTTGCTTCATTTGATGGGTCATTTGGTATTGCAACAGTTGCTCCATCTTTAAGATCCTTTAAATCAGTAAGAGTTTTTGAATATGCTGCCAATGGTTCTAAATGAATAGCTGCTGTATAAGTTAAGTCTAATCCCTTACTTTCATTAGTTTCATTTAAATATGCTATATGTTGGAAATAGTTAGCATCTAATTCTCCTTCAGCTAATGCAGTGTTAGGTGTTACATAATCAGTGAACTCTACTATCTTAACTGTGTATCCTTCCGCTTCAAGATCTGGTTTAATTTGTTCCACTATTTCCTTATGAGGAACTGGACTAACCCCAATTGTTATTGTTTTATCTTCAGCTGCTGAACCAGCATCATCTGCCTTTGTTCCACATCCTACTAAGCCTATTACTAAAGCCCCTGCTAATAAAATTGATAAAATTGATTTTCTTTTCATATATAATGCCCCCTTAATTTAATGTAAAATGTAGAATGTAAAATGTAGAATTGTTGATGTAATTTGTTCCAAATTACTATAAATATTTTTTCAAAACTCATTAGGAAATTTTATCTTGATTTTACATTTTCACTTTACTTTTTTTATTTATTTTTTATTTATATCTAAAAGTTTAAAACTTATAAACCTTACTAAAGTCTAAAATGTAGAATTTAAAATGTAACTTGTTCCAAATTACTACAATATATTTTATTTCAGAAACTCCTTAAGGAGTTTCTTCATTAATTTTACATTCTTCATTTTTCATTTTACATTTTTTTATTGTGATAATTTTTTATATAAGTAATTTCCTAGTGATTGTAAAACTTGTACAATTACTACTAAAATTATTACTGTTACTATCATTACATCTGTTTGGTATCTTTGATAACCGTATCTTACTGCTAAGTCACCAAGTCCTCCTGCTCCTACTGTTCCTGCCATAGCTGAATATCCAATTATGCTTATTATAGTTAGTGTTAATCCTGAAATTATTGATGGCACTGCTTCTTTAAGCATAACTTTGAATATTATTTGTGTATTAGATGCTCCAAAGGATTTTGCTGCTTCTACTACTCCTGAATCAACTTCTTTTAAAGCTGATTCTATAATTCTTGCTACAAAAGGTGCTGCTGCTATAGTAAGTGGTACTATTGCTGCTGTAGTTCCTATAGATTTTCCTACTATTAATTTTGTAAGTGGCATTATTGCTACCATTAAAATTAAAAATGGAAATCCCCTAAGTATGTTTATTATTGTATCTAGAGTCTTATAAACTCCTTTATTAGGCTTTAAACCATTTGGTGCTGTTACTATTAATGCAATTGCTGGAATAAATCCCAATATTACTGAAAATAGTGTTGAGAAAAAGACCATTATTATTGTTTTATTAAATCCTTCTATTAATATTTCTGACATTAATTAAGCACCTCCAATACTACTTCCTTTCTCTCAAGATAAGCTATAACCTTGTTCTTATCTTTCTCATCAACATTAATTACTAAATTACCTAATATATCTTCTCTAAACTTTTCAAGTTTACCCCAAACTATTGAAAAGTCCATATCTAAATCTCTTGCCATCTTTGTTATAAGAGCATTTTCTGAAGATGTACTTGGGAAATATAATTTAATATTTATGCCCTTGCTAGGTAAAATATCTTCCTCTTCTTCTCCAAGGAATTTCTTTAAAGATACTCCTGGTCTTAAGAATAATTCTTCTGAATTTCCTTCTGCCTTTAAAATTCCACCTTCAATCAATGCAACCTTTTCACAAACCTCTTTTACTACTTCCATTTGGTGAGTTACTATTACTATAGTAATTCCTAATTCTTTATTTATTTTAGATAAAAGTGATAATATATCCTTTGTAATTTTAGGATCTAAGGCAGATGTTGCTTCATCACAAAGTAATATTTTTGGCTCTAATGCCAAAGCTCTAGCTATTGCTACTCTTTGCTTTTGGCCTCCACTTAAACTAGCTGGCTTTACTTTTGCCTTTTCAGAAAGACCTACTAAATCTAAAAGTTCATTTCCTCTTTCATTTATTCTTTTTTTTCTATAGTTTCTATAACTAATTGCTTTTTTATCTCCTATTTTTTCTTTATATTCTTTGTATTCTTCTTCAAATCCCCAAACCTCTAATGGTAATGCTATATTATCAAATACAGTTTTTCTATTTAATAAGTTAAAGCCCTGAAATATCATTCCTAGTTTTTTTCTAAACTCTCTTAACTCATATCCCTTTAGCTCATTAACTTCTTTTCCCATAACATTTATTGAACCCTCTTCATAACTTTCAAGTCCATTTATGCATCTAAGTAAAGTTGATTTTCCGGCTCCACTATGACCTATTATTCCATATATCTTCCCTTCTTCTATTGATAATGAAACATTTTTAATAACTTCTACGTCATTAAATTTTTTAGTTAAATTTCTAATTTCAATCATTTATGTCCCCCCTAAGAACTTAAATAAACAGCAGCTAGATATTATAAATTTCTAAATAATAAAAAACGCACTGGAGAATAAATTCTCTAGTGCGCGAAAATACGACCTATTAATTTATTCTCTCATCTATCAGCTTAAAAGCTGCAGGATTTAGCACCAAACTTAATATGAGTAATTTAGGCTAAAATAATTAAGCCTATCACACCTATTAAAGGTTGCTGGGTTTCACAGGGCCAGTCCCTCCACCACTCTTGATAAGAAACATTGAAATGTTTATTAAATTTTCTATTGATATTAATATACCTTTATTAAAGAAGCTTGTCAATAACAATTGTAGAAAAATTTAAAATATTACAACGTCCTTTTTTATATTAATCAGCTCTGCATCAGTATTATCTTCAACAAAATTTATTATATTTTCTGCTGTTGAATCCACTTGTGCATTAGTAGCACATATTCCTGATATCCCAATCGTAATATAATTATGTAAATCTTGATTATCTACTTCATTTACTGATATATTAAATTTATTTTTAAGTTTTTGGCTTATACTTCTAACAATCATTCTTTTTTCTTTTAATGAATGAGCCCACTCAGCTCTTAAATTTATAGTCATTACTAGCACTTTCATAATTATCACCCTTTTACTATATTATACCCCAAACTTAAAATTAATGCACAATGCATAATGCGTAATGCTTAATTAAAATGCATAATGCGTAATGCACAATGCATAATTAATGAGAAAACTCCTACGGAGTTTTAGAAAATGAAAGAATGAAATTTCTATTTTGCATTCGCAAAATCGAAATGAAAAAATGAAATAGTTATGGATTAATTCCAAAGGAATTTATAATTCAGCCTGCCTGAATTATTTCAACAATTATGCATTATCAATTATGAATTATGCATTGATAAAAGTCCGTAGTAGGATGGCTACGGGGGTTTTGAACATTTTATCTCCCTAGGACTATTGGTGATATCTCATCATAGTTAGGGGGTGGTATTGGATATGCTAGAATTGATTATAAAAAGCTTTGTTATTATTTATATAATTTCATTAGTTTTAAAACATAATCTTTTTATTCATTATTTAAAGATTTCAGTAAAATTTATTGGTCTTGATATTGAAATTAGAAGCAAACAAAAAGATGCTCCGTCCTGCAAAGAGTAGCATCCATTTTGTTGATATTATCTAAATCCAATAGCCCTAAAACAAAATAAACGTTCTAAGGATTGCTTAGTGTTGACGCACTAAGCTTTTCTTATTTATATTATATCAAAATTTTATAAAAATAAACATATAATTTTTTTATATTTAAAACAAACAACCCTTAAAATACGTATGCCAAATCTGCATTTTATTTTAAAAATTGAAAAACTTTAAAAATTTATAACTCAGCTTGCCTGAGTTATTTCACTAATTATGCATTATTCATTACTTAAGTGCATTACTTAAACTTCCATTCCTTATAAAACTCTTCTAAAAAGTCTTCCATAAATTTATGTCTTTTTTCTGCTATTTCCTTTGCTGTATCTGTATTCATCAAATCTTTTAATTTTAGTAGTTTTTCATAAAAATGATTTATTGTATGGTTCTCTGCATTTTTAACTTCATTTAAATTTTTAAAGTCCATAGGCTTTATTGATGGATCATAAATTGGTCTATTTTTATGTCCTCCATATGCAAAGGTTCTAGCTATACCTATAGCACCTATAGCATCTAATCTATCTGCATCTTGAACAATTTTACCTTCAAGAGTATGCTGGGTTGAATCAACAACTCCACCCTTATAAGACATAGTTTGTATTATTTTTATTATTGATTCAATAGATTCCTGATCTACCTCTATAGAATTAAGAAAATCCTCTGTAACTGTGGTATTACTATCATTGGACTTTGAAAATTTCCAGTCATCAATATCATGTAATAACGCTGTCATTTCAACAATAAAAAAGTCTGCATTTTCTTTTTCTGCTATATATTTAGCTAAGTTATGTACTCTTTCTATATGGAACCAATCATGGCCACTTCCTTCTCCATATAATTTATTTTTAACAAATTCTTTAGTTTTTTCTATAATTAAATTCTTATCCATTTTTTTTATCCTTTCAAATCACAATATATATTTATTGTAAATTAATTAATTCATATATAACTCAACTAATTCATAGCATCTTTCTTTAGTAGTTGTTTTTAAGCTTAAAATTTTATTTACAGGAGCAAAAGTTCCCCCTTCAAATTCCTTATCTGCTTCTTCTGCTTTTTTATCTCTTAAAGCAATCCAATTAAGCTGTTCTTCTGTAAGTTTATCCATTTCTTCCGAAGTTAGTATTTCTCTTAAATATGAATATATATCATTAAGCATATAATCCCATTGCTCATATTCCTTTGACGCCGCTTCAGTCATTTCTAAAGTTATTCCACTATCATATTTTTTCTTTAATGAAGAATCTAGCTCAGCTTCTAATTGGTTTAGTCGTTCTAAATATTCATTTTTCTTAGAACTTACGTTTTCGCTTGAAGAATTCTCTTTTATCCCCTCTTCTGAGTTATGTAAATTTTCATTCACTTTCAACTTATCCTCTGTACCATTATCTTTCTCTACATTAGTCTCATTTATAGTTCCATTGACTTTATTATCTGAAAGTATTTCAGAATTCGTGTCCTCTTTTACTGAACACGCAGTAAAAAGCATTGTAGAAAATAATAAACAAACTATAAGTTTTTTCATCATAACACTCCTTGATATTTATATTCATTAAACTTCTTTTTTTCTAAACCCTATAACAATAAGTATTAACCCTACTATAATTAATAGAATTGATAAATTATATATAAAATTACGTTGATAAAATCCATTAGTAATAGTCCAATACAATGTTTTTTCTAATGTTGCTATAACCTCGATTAATATTCCACAAAACATTGCTCCAGTACCAACAATTACTTCTTTTATTCCTCTGATAGAATTCATCCCTCCCTTTTTATATGAAATATATTAAAATTACTTGCTTAATTCGTAATAGTTTAATTATAGTAATTCCATTACAAACCATTTGATTTAATGTTATTTACCTTCCACCTTTTTCTTATGTGCTATAGCCATTAACATCATACCAATAAAAAACAAAATATTGTAAATGAGTTTTAGAAGCATATTAGAAGCTATTTCGTAGGTAATACTTATGACCAGATAAAATATAATATCTACTAATAATATTGTTATACCTAACAACATTATTTTTTTATGTGGTAAAGCTTTTATTTTACTTATCAAAAAATTCACCAACTCCTTAATTTAATACGTATTAAAATACAATTGAATAATAATATATACTCTTATTATATATTTATTTGGAATATAATTCCTTAAGAATAATATACCATAGTTGAAAAAATAAATAAGTATCAACATTCAACCAAAACATATCCTTATAAAAAACAAATTTTAAGATTAAACCTATCATAAAATTTAATTAATTAATCATTATTGAAATCACAGCCACAATCTCCACTATCGAAGTCATTGCTACTATCACTACTATCGTATTCATAGTTATAATCTACATTATCATTATTATAATTCTCTTCATAATTGTCATAATCACAATCTTCATTCTGGCAATTACATTCTTCATTATCATAGATATTATGATCATAATCGTTATTATAATTGTCATCATTATAATAATTGTTATATAGGTTATTAGCAAAAAACATAGTATTTAAGCTATCATCATAATTTATTTTATTTTTATTAGCTTTAGATTTTGATGAATTATAAACATTATGTGGCTTGTACTTACTATATCTATGCTCTCTTCTGCCTAGACTAGCTTCCTCTGCCTCTTTCTTAATCTTAGCCATTCGCTCTGCTGCAGTTAGTGTTTTCTTTTCTTTATTTCCAACTATGAAATTAAAAATCTTTTTAATAGTATTTAGCATTTTAATCCCCCTTAATTAACCATTATAATATTATATTTTTTTATTTAGCTCTGTTTTAAACTAATGTTGATATTGGACAATAAAGAAATGAACAATTGACTATCTATTTTTAATTCGCAATAGTTTAAAATTATACATTAACGAATGACTTTTTATATTATTTTTTCTCCTCACCATATAATAAATTGGCTTCACAGTATGGGCATAATACCTCATCAACATTATTTTTTGCATCAAACCTCATTGGCAATCTTTTTTTACAGAATGGACATCTCCAAAAAATAATTGAAACTATAAAGTAAATAAATAATGCCACCAAACTGATAATTAATGTATAGTTACTTATAGTCTCACCTCCGACATTCGCAATAATCGCACCTAAGAAACTAACTACAATAGATAGATATAAACAAAATATAGAAAATCGCCTATATCTCAATACATCCCTTTTCCTATTTAACATAACTTCCTCCATTTTACCTTAATCTATTTTTATATTTATCATATACTACTTTAAATAATGGTTTATAGAATAAATTAATCTTTCAATATTATATTGTACAATTTATATATTGAGAAGTTTAGAATAATTATAGTCGTTGTATAATACAATTAGGTAATACTATATACTCTTATTATATACCCTTTTGGAATATATTTCCTCAAGAAATAGAAATAATATACCCTAATTAAAAAATCAATAATTCTAACATTCAAATAAAACAAAGCCAAATAAAAAAGCGTCCACTTAGTGAACACTTCTTATTAACAGATTGTACTATAATCTATAATTTTTGTAGCTTTAATTCCTAGTATATCTTTCATTCCTTCATTTTTTCATTCTTTCATTATTCCTATTATCTATTATAAAGCTTAGTTAAATCATAAATTTCTTTTGCTAATTTATCGTTAATATCGCTTTCTTTTGCTCTCCACACCCAATTTCCTCCTAGTGTAGATGGAAAGTTCATTCTTGCTTCTTTTCCAAGTCCTAAGAAGTCTTGCATAGTAGTAATTGCTAAATATGCAGCACTAGACCATACCCCTCTTATTAATCCTCTAGCTATACCTTCTTCATAAGTTAAATTTAGGTATTTCTTTGCTTTTTCAATTTCAGCCTTGCTTCCAGTTGAATTATACCAACCACATACAGTATCATTGTCGTGAGTTCCTGTATAAGCTACACAATTTACAGGATAGTTATGTGGCAAATATCCACTATCTTCCCCACCAAAAGCAAATTCTAATATTTTCATACCTGGAAAACCAGTGGAGTCTCTAAGTTCAATTACCTCCTCAGTCATCATTCCTAGATCTTCGGCAATTATTTCTACATCTCCAAGCTTTTCTTTTATAGCTTTAAATAGTTCGATTCCTGGTCCTTTTATCCATTTACCATTTTTCGCTGTTTTATCTCCATATGGAACTTCCCAGTAAGATTCAAAACCTCTAAAATGATCAATTCTAACTACATCATATAATTTAAAGCTTTCTCTAACTCTATCTATCCACCATTTATATCCATCTTTCTCTAAGGCTTCCCAATTATAAATAGGGTTTCCCCATAATTGTCCTGTTTCTGAAAATATGTCTGGTGGACATCCTGCCACTGTTATTGGCTTCATATCATCATCTACATTAAAATATTTAGGATTACTCCAAATATCAGCACTATCTTCTGCAACATATATCGGTATATCTCCTATTATCTTTATATTATTTTTATTAGCATACCTCTTTAAGTTATTCCATTGTTCAAAGAAAATATATTGAATAAATATCCAATAATTAATCTCATCTTTAAGTAAATTTTTATAATGCCTTATCGCATCTTTTTTTCTAAGTCTTATGTCATCATCCCAATTATACCAACTAACTAAATTAAAATGTTGTTTAACTGACATATATAAAGCATAGTCTTCAATCCATATATCATTTTTATCTATAAAGTCTTTTAATTCCTTATCATACTTTCCTATTGAGTTATTATAAGCAATCCTAAGAACTTTATTTTTATTAATAAATAACTTTGAATAATCTACAGTATCCTCTTTAGAACCATAGTCTAAACTCTCATAATCGCTTTTCTTTAGTAAGCCTTCTTTTTCTAACATTTCGAAATCTATAAAATATGGATTACCAGCAAAGGCTGAAAAACATTGATATGGTGAATCTCCATATCCAGTCTGCCCAAGAGGTAGTATTTGCCAGTATTTTTGTCCACTTTTCTTCAAGAAATCTACAAAGGCAAAGGCTTGCTTTCCAAAAGTGCCTATTCCATACTTTCCAGGTAATGATGAAATATGCATTAAAATCCCGCTACTTCTTACCATAAACTTTACCTCATTTCTACTAAAGCTAAATATATTTTGTATATTATTAGTATAACATTTTTTATAAAAGTTTTACAAAATTTTGTTTTAAGGTTATAATTTATCAAAATTAAAATTAATTAACTTAATTAATTAAATTTACTATCCTATATTAGAATTAGTTGATTCTCTTGTTACTAACTCTGTATTCAAAATTATGTGTTTATTATCTGTTTTGTTCGCCATTAAATCTAATAGTAAATCAACACTAATCTTTGCCATTTCTACTTTAGGCTGTATTACTGTTGTTATAGTAGGATTATAGAACTCACTTATATCCATACCATCAAAACCTATGACTGATATATCTTTTCCAACTATTAATCCGCCATCTTTTATCGCCTTAGCACATCCCACAGCCATTATATCTGATATTGCAAATATAGCTGTTACTTCCCTATGATCTTTAAGAAGCTTTATCGTTTCATCATATGCTCCTCTGTAATCATAATTCCCTAAAATTCTATATTCCCTATTATAAGGAATGTTATTATCATTTAAAGCCTTTAGATAGCCTGCTTCTCTTCTGTAACTAATCCCAATATCATATTCATCTCCTAGCATTAAAGCTATATTTTTATGACCACAATCTATTAAATATTTTGTAGCTGAATATGCTGACTTTTCATTATCTATTGATACAGATGAAAAATTAGAATACTCTTTTCCATATTTGTGATTAACAGATGTTAATACTACTGGAACGTTAATATCATTAAATTCATCATTTTTAACTTCAGTAAAGTTTCCTCCAAGACATATAACACCTTGTAGTCTTTTCTCCTTTATCATAGAAATTAAATTATTCATTTCATCATCACTTAGATAGTCATGATGTTCCAATATCATTGAATATCCTGCCCTTGATATTCTTTTACTTATTAAGTCTAACATTTCAGAGAAGAAAGGATTAAATACACCCTTTATTAACACTCCAATATTATTTGTATTATTCTTTTTTAAATTTCTAGCGCTATTATTGGGTATATAATTATTTTCTTTTATTACTTCTAATACTCTTTCTCTGGTCTGCTCCTTAACATCTGGATGATTATTAATTACACGTGATACTGTACTAACCCCTACTCCAGCTATTCTGGCTATATCTCTTATGTTTATCATACTTACCCCCAAAATTTCGACATATTATTCGGTAACGTTACCATTTATAAGTATATTTAAATTGAATAATTATTCTTTTACTGATCCTGAAACTAAACCTGTTGCTATATATTTTTGGAAAATCATAAATATCACTACTATTGGAAAAGCCGCCATTACTGCTGCTGCTGAATATTGAGTCCAGTTTGTTGAGAAATTATCCTTAATAAATTTTTGCAATCCCGTAGTTATTGTTTGAACATCTGCGTTTTTTAATATTGCTGAAGTGAACATAAATTCACTATAAGCTCCTATAAATGCAAATAAGAAAATTACTATTAACATATTTCTTAATAGTGGTATTATTATTGAGCAAAATACCTTCCATGTGGATGCCCCATCTATATAGGCTGCTTCTACTAATTCGTCTGGAATACCATCAACGGCACCTTTTAACAGCCATATATTATAAGCACTTCCACCAGCTAATATTAATATTAAAACCCATGGCTTATTGGTTAAATTATAAGCAAATACTATTCCCATTATTGCTGGTAATGCCATTGTCGCTGGAAACATTTGAAGTATTAATAAGCTCATTAATCCTTTTTTTCTTCCCCAGAATCTTAGCTTAGAAAAAGAAAATGCTGCTGGTACTGATAATAGTAATTGTATTAAAGCCACTATTGTACTAATCATAATTGAATTTCTAACCCATAGTAAGAATTGCGTTTTTTCAATAACTTTCTTATAGTTTTCTAACGTCCATTCCGCTGGGAAAAAAGTAGTTTGAGTAAAAGCACTACCTTTAGCCATGGATGCTGAAATTACAGCAACTATAGGAAATAAAGTTATAACTATCATTATCCATAAGAATATTCTACCAATCCATGCTGCTCTTATTTCATCAGGTCTTAACTTCTTTTTATAAGCTTTTTTATTTTCTTTTGATACTACTTTATTTAAATCCAAACCTAGTTGCATTTTATTCAACCTCCTTAAACTGACCAGATGCTTTCATTTGTACAAATGAAATTGATGCAATTATTATAAATATTATTATACTAAGTGCAGAAGCAATCTCGAATCTACCAAATTGCATTGAAAGTTTATAGTTAACTGATGCAAGTATATCTGTATAACCTGCAAATTGAGTAGTTAATCGAGGTGGATTACCTAGAGTTATCAAATATGCAGATCCAAAGTTATTAAAATTAAATGCAAAGGATGAAATAATTAATGGATAAGCAGTTTTAGCTATGGATGGTAATGTTATGCTCGTGAATTGCTTCCATTTACTAGCTCCATCTACCATTGCAGCCTCATAATAAACCTCTGGTATTGCTGATAATGAACCTAAAGATACATTCATCATATATGGGAATCCAAGCCATATATTAACTATTAATATAGTTACTCTTGCTAAGTTAGGATCTGTTAACCACTTTATAGGTTCTTGAATCAAATGTAATTCCATCAATAAATTATTTATTTGTCCATAACTTCCATTAAATAATCCTTGGAATGAGAGTATTGCAACTGTTGCTGGCAATGCCCAAGGTAAAATTAATATCCCTTTATAAAAACCTCTTTCTCTTATATTAGGATTATTTAAAACTAATGCTAAAGCTAAACCCAATAAAAAGCAGCCAAGTGTAGATACTAATGCAAAAATCATCGTCCATCCAAATACAGGTAAAAATGTCTCCTTAAATGGTCCTGTTAATACTTCTTGAAAATTCGCAAGACCTACAAAATTAATTTCACCCTTTGAGTATTGAGTATAATCTGTAAAAGCATAATATACTGTAGATATTATTGGCATTACTGTGAAAATTAAAATAGAAACAAGTGCTGGTGCTAAAAAATAATAAGCTTTATGACTTTTACTCTTCATGCCCATTCTAATCCCCCTTTCTTAAATGTAGAATGTAAAATGTAAAATGTAGAATTAAGGAAGAAACTCCCGTAGGAGTTTCTACTAATTAGTAATGCATAATTGATAATGCATAATTGTTGAAATAATTCAGGCAAGCCAAGTTAATTAATGCACAATTGATAATGCATAATGCATAATTGTGGATATAATTCAGCGAGCTGAATTATGAACATTTATAAATTCATATAGAATTTATAGCTTAATTTTTTCATGCTGCTTTGCGTTAAATAGGCTTTTCATTCTTTCATTTTCTAAAACTCCGCAGGAGTTTTTTCCTTAATTATGCATTGTGCACTTTAATCAATGCATAATTCATAATTGTTTAAATAATTCAGGCAAGCTGAATTATAAAAATTATAAATTCCTTAGAATTTATTCCTTTATTTTTTCATTCTTTCATGCTGATTTTGCTTCAGCAAAGAAGCTCTAAGCCATTTCATTTTTTCATTTCGATTTTGCGAATGCAAAAGAGAAGCTTCATTCTTTCATTAATTTTAATAAATTCCGAAGGAATTTACACCTTAATTATGCATTGTGCATTACGCATTATGCATTTTAATTACGCATTACGCATTATGCATTTTAATTACGCATTACGCATTATGCATTTTAATTACGCATTATTCATTATTTGATTTGTTTTATACCCTCTTTAACTTGTTCTACTAAATTCTTTCCTGCTGTAGCTGCATCAATTTGTCCAGAGGTTAATAGTTTTAGATTATTAGCACCTGGCTCCCACATAGCTTGTACTTCAACTATATTTGGCATTGGAGTAGCAACCTTAGCTTGTTCCATAAATACTTTAGTGTACTCATCATCAATAGTATAATCCTTAGCTACAGGAATTCTGCTACCAGTCTTATAAACTATATCTTGTCCTTTATCAACAAACTCTTCCATAAGTTCCCATGCTAAATCTTTATTTTTAGAATTTTCATTAACAAGACTAGTTTGAACACCTAAGAAAGTACTTGGATGATTGCCACCAAGTGTTGGCATTGGAATTACACCGAAGTTTAATCCTGCTTCTTTAGCGCCAGCAACATCCCATGGTCCTGAGAAATAGAAGCCTGCTTTCCCTGATGTAAATTCTCCCTTAGCTATATCACCAGTAATATCTGGTGCCATTAATTTATCTTTATTTACTAAATCAGAAATGAATTGAAGTCCTTTTACTGCTCCTTCATTTCCAAGTCCTATATCAGTTGGGTCTAATGTACCATTATTATTTTTATAAACATATCCTCCATTAGCTGAAAGGAAAGCATATGAGAAATAGAAGTCATTAATATTGTAAACAAATCCTGATTCTTTAGCTTGTGCAACTAAATCTTCCATAGTTTTTGGAACTTCTTTAACTAAATCTTTATTATAAAACATCGCTGTTGTTTCTTGAGCAAATGGAATTGCGTAAATTTTACCGTCTATAGTAACTGCATCAACTAAAGATTCGGAAGTATATTTATCAGCTGTAACCATTCCTTCTGGTACTTGTGCTGTAACTCCAGCTTTTTGGAATGTTCCTAAGTTATCATGTGGAACACCTAAGATTATATCTGGTCCATTATCACTTTGAGCAGCTTGTATCATTTCTTGGAATTTTCCTTGGTCTTCGACAACATTAACTTCTACATTATTTTCTTCTCCCCACGCCTTAGCTACTTTTTCAAATTCTTGAACTTCATTAGTAGTAAAATGAGACCAAACTGTTAATGTTTTCTTTTCTCCAGAAGTACTTCCCCCTTGATTATTACTTCCACAACCAACAAAGGCAGTTGTAGTAATTACCCCAGCAATTAAAATTGCTAATAATTTTGAACGTTTTACCATAATATATTCCTCCCATAATCTAATTTAGTCTTTATATTATAAACCCCTTAGGTTTACTAACCATTTGATAACATTTTCAGGTATCCTTACCGGTACCGTTTCCAATTAATTTTATAATTTACTTCTGTATATTGCTTCTTTCCAAAGCAAGAATAAAGCTTTAAACTCTAGAGCTTCATTAAAATTAGAAATATCATAGTTAATTATCTTTTTTATCTTATCTATTCTATAAAACAATGTGTTTCTATGAATATATAACTTGTCCGCTGATTCGCTAACTTTAAGTCCCTCTCTAAAAAATATCTCTATAGTCTTTATTAATTCATCATCTAGCTTTGAAAAAACATTATTATACTGCTTATAAGCACGAGTTATCTCTTCAATAGAAGAATTATTGACCATTTTTTCAATTAATAAAGAATTTTCAGTGTAAACCTTTGATGCTAATTCATACTTTAAACAAATTCCTATATTCCCTTTTAAATATTCATATTTTTCTTTTAGCTCTCTATATTCATCTATTTCGCAGTATGTTAAATACACTTTTTGAGCTATATTTTTACTTACTAAATTGAATAACTCATTTATTTTGTCATAACTAATATCATTCTTACTTACTATTAATATATATTCATCTTGAGCTACTACCATACTGTTTTCTTCTTTATTATTTTTCTCTATAATATCTAAAACTTTTAAATTTTTTTCATTTAAGTAAATTAAAATTAATTTAAATGGTTTGTACTTAATAACTTCTTTCAAAATATCCTCTGAATATTCTTTTCCCTTTAAAATATCTAATATAATTTCCTCCTTAGATTTAAATGCATCACTAAGCACTTGTTCTAGGTAACATTTTAATAAGTTTAAACAATTACTGTACTCTTCATAGGTTTCTAATATTAATTCTTCTGTAGGGATTTTAATTAAATCACTTATTATTTTTTCATTTGTTACCTGAAGAAAATCTACTAAGATAGCTCCATCTTTTTCAATTAACTTGAAGGGAATCTGAATTTCTTCACTAATCTTTTTAAAAGAATTTTTTAGTCCATACATGATCGCCCTCCTATATAAATATTTAATTCGGAAACAGGTAACGTTTCCAGAAACTAAGGAATGTCTTAATATTTTTTAATTTAATGCTATGTTTCAATTATATTATTGCAATCGTTTTTATTCAATAGTATTTTTGCACAATTCAGAATATTCTTTTTGTACTTATGTACAAAAGAAATTATCAATTGCAAAAATAGCTAAGATATTGATAAATATCTTAGCTATTTATTATATTTATTAAAATTTACTTCTCTAACATAAATTTATTATTTATTAATTTTATTGTAATTAGCCCACAGGTTACTCCTAATAAAATTCCTGCAATTATGTCTGATGGATAATGAACGTATAAATACAATCTTGAAAATGCTATTAATGACGCAAATATATAAAATATATATCTAAACTTTTTAAAATAATATCCTAGTATTACTGCTGCTGTAAAAGATGATGCAGTATGCCCAGATGGAAAAGAATATGATGTTGGTGGAGTTATTAGTATGCTTATATCTGGATATGTTACAAAAGCTCTCGCTCTTTGCACTATATTCTTTAATATGCCTTCTCCAATTAAGGAAGTTATAAGTAGTGCAATCAATAACATAAAACCTATTTTTCTATATTTCTTTTTTGCTACTAATATTAATCCTATTGCTATCCATATAAAGCCTTTATCTCCTAAGCTTGTGATAAATATCATAAGTTTATCCATTACTGGATTTGATAAATTATCTCTAATTAAATTTAAAGTATTAATATCTAAATTATGTATTATTTCTAACATATCTATCTCCTTAGTCATTAACTTATATATAACTGTATTTATTCTACAAGTATACTTTCTTTTTTAATTATACACAAACAACAGCAAGTTTATAACAATATTTTCCACACTATTCTATAGTTGATTCTAATTATATATCAAAAAGGCTATTATAAGGTTTGATACTTATAATAGCCTTTTATTATTTACTTTTAATTTCTTTAGCTTAATCTAACTTTTTTTCTCTATATTTTATATAGTTAAGCGTTTATATTACTTTCTTCTTCATACATTTTGCTTGCAGCTTTATTAGATGCAATTACGAATGGAGCATAAATTACTACGCTGACTGCTAAAGCTACAAATCCCATTACAAGCCCCATAATTTCTCCACCTGTTCCTACGAAAGGTATAAGTGGTCCCGGAGTAGTCCATGGCACTTGATACGCTATTGGTGGAATAATCTTTGCTACTATCGCGGCATATCCTATTAATAAGTTAACAACTGGTACTAATAAGAAAGGAATTATGAATATTGGGTTTAATACTATTGGTAAACCGAATATTACTGATTCATTAATGTTGAATAATCCAGGTCCTATAGATAACTTAGCTATATCTTTTTGATCTTTTGCTTTAGAGAATATAAGAATAGCTATAATTAATCCAAGTGTACAACCTGATCCACCGTAGTTAGAGAATCCATCTACTAAAGCCCAAGTTGTTGGGAAAGGTGCTCCCCATGCTGTTCCATTAGCTTGTGCGAAAGCTAAGTTAGCTGCATTTGGTTCTGCAAACATAGTATCTCTTACTGCTGCAATTGTATTAGGTCCATGAATACCCATGATCCATAATAAGTTTGATACTAAAGCCATAATTACTACAGATATAATACTATCTCCAAGTGTAGTTAATGGAGCTTGTAATATATTATAAACTATAGTGTGAATTCCACCACCATTAGTAACTTTACCTAATATAAAGTTAAGAACTGAGAAACCAACTGTTACTATTATTATTGGTAATAATATCTTAAATGTTCTAGCAACTGCTGGAGGTACTTGTTCTGGCATTCTAATTTCAAGTTTAGGTGTCTTAGAAAGTCTTGATAAAACTTCCCCTACTACTAAACCTATTATTAAAGAAACGAATAAACCTTGTGGTCCCATATATTGAGTTGTAAGGTTTCCATCAACTGCTGCTGGATACATTATAAAGTATACTGATACTGCAGTTAAACCAGTTAATAAATCGTCTGCACCTAAGCCTTTTGCAAGATTCCTTGCTATTAAAAATACTATTAAGATTGCTAAAATGTTCAAAGAACCATTTAAAACAGGTGCAAAAATTGCTTGATAGTCTGCCAAGTTAGGTATTAAATCACCTAGATGTAAAAGTTTTGCTACGAATCCATCTGGATGAAGTAAAACGTTGTTTATTAATACCATTAATGACCCTGCCATTGTTAATGGGAAGGTTAAGATAAATGCGTCCCTAATTGCTACAATATGTCTTTGTGCATTTAACTTTGTTGCAATTGGAACAAGTATTCTTTCCATGCTGTTTTCTAATTTTGTCATAAAGCTCATTGTTTTTCCCCCTTATTTTTTTTATTTATTAAACCTCTTGTTAAATTCCAAGAGTTTTTAATACGTTTTCTAATATAACTTTTCCATTCATAGTTCCATATAATCTCATATCTATAACTTCTACTGGAACTCTTCCTTTAACTAATGCATCTACTTGTGGTTTTTGGAATCTTACTTGAGGTCCAAGTAATACTATATCTACAGTATCAACAACGCTTGAACATTCTGAAACTGGTAAAGCATCAATTTCTATTTCCATTCCCTTTTCTTTAGCTGCTGCCTTCATCTTATTTACTAAAAGACTAGTTGACATACCTGCTGCACATACTAATAATATTTTTTTCATAATAATACCTCCTAAATTTATATAACAACTAAAGCTCTTCGCCATTAGTCTTGATAACATTTTTGTACCAATAAAAACTTTTCTTTTTTATACGTCTTAAATCCTTTTCATTTTGCTCATCTCTATTTACATAAACAAATCCATATCTCTTTTGATAGCCGTTTAGCCAACTAAGTAGATCTGTAAATGACCATGTACAATATCCTAATAATTCAACGCCATCAGTAATAGCTTGTCTACATGCCAATACATGATCTCTTATAAAATTAATTCTATAATCATCATTTATTACATCACCATCTTCTAGATTATCAAATTCACCTAGACCGTTTTCTGTAACTAATATTGGTAATCTATATCTACTATTTATCCTTCTAATACCTACCCTTAAACCTGTTGGATCTATTTCCCAGTCCCAATTTGTTCTTTCTAAATAAGGATTTTTAATTGATTTAAAATTCCCTGGAATGCCATATCCTTTTGATGTTCCCTTTTTACCGGATGTATTAATTTCTTCAAAATTACTTATCCCATCTAAGGCATTTTGTTCTACGGTTTCACTTCTATAATAATTAATCCCTATAAAATCTGGCTTTCCTCTTTCCAATAATTCCAAATCACCATCTTCAATTTCAGGAGCTATTCCTTGCTTTTCGTAACAATTTAATGCGAATGCAGGATAATTTCCAAAGCAATATACATCTAACCACCAATGACAATTCATATCTTCTGCATTTTCTCTAGCTAAAACATCCTCTGGTTTACATGTGTACGCATAATTAGGTGTAAATGCAAAGCTTGGACCAACCATACCATTGGTAACGTATTCTCTAAAGGATATTATAGCCTTTGCATTAGCTAAACTAGCTATATGATTTGCTTTTAGCATCCTTTTTTCATCTTTTACTCCTGGTGGATGAATTCCTAGTTTATAACCTAAAAGCATAAACACATTTTGTTCATTAAGGGTTACCCAGTATTTAACCTTCTCCCCATATCTTTTATATAATGTTATACAATAATTATTGAAATCATCTATTATTTCTCTTGATTCCCAACCACCATAAAGATCTTGAAGATATTGTGGTAAATCCCAATGATATATAGTAATAATAGGTTTAATATCATTTTTAATAAGTTCATCTATTAATGCATCATAAAATTCTAGACCTTTTTCATTCACTTCGCCTCTACCATTAGGGTAGATTCTACTCCATGATATTGAAAATCTATAGGCCTTAAGTCCCATTTCTTTCATCAAAGCTACATCTTCTTTAAACATTTCATAATGATTAACTGCAACCTTACCGTTAGTACCTTTAAAAGTAGTTCCAGGTATATCTGAAAACTTATCCCAAATGCTTGGACCTTTACCATCTATATCATATGCACCCTCAACTTGATATGCTGCAGAAGCACTTCCCCATAAGAATCCTTCTTTAAATTTATCAAGTTTATCGTAAATCAACTTTCCCCTCCTCCAATTCTTAATGATGTATTAATTATAACTCATTTTTTTATTTCCGTAATCATTTTCATGCTTAAAAAAACAAGCTTTCCATTTATAAAATTTGTTCCATAAAAATAACAATTTGTTCCTTTTATACTTGAATAAATTAAAATAATATTTAAAAAGAGATAGAATTATATTCTACCTCTTTTGGTTCTTATATATTTTTCTTCCTACAGCTTCTATAATATATAATACAGGTATTTGAGTTGTAATATCATACTCTTCAATTTTTTCCTGTTGCACATAATATGCAATATTTATATCAGATATCTTAGACAATGTTGAATCTTCATTATTTGTAATACTTATTATCCTACTTCCCTTTCGCTTAAGTCTATTTATATTATCTATTACTGTTGGTGTCTCACCTGAAACAGAAAAAGCAATAGTAAGATAGCTTTCACTATATTTGAAATTTAAAGGATAAAAAGGATCATCTATATATATTGCATTTTTTCCTATAGCAGATATATATCTAGCTGCATATTTAGAAAGTATTCCAGAAAATCCTATCCCTATAAAAATAACAGTACTAGCCTTATTTATCTCATCACATAATAAATCAATCTTTTCCTTGTACTCATTTCCTTGTGCCTTTTTTAAGAAATCTATTATCATAGATGTATTATCAGTAAGATTTTTGCCTCTAGCTTGTTCTAGAAACATTTTAAATTTTACTTTAAATTCTGAAAATCCTTCACAATCTAGTTTTTTGCAAAATCTTAAAATTGTTGTAGTAGAAACATGAGCCTCATTCGCTAACTCTCTTATTCTCATATAAATAACTTTTTCACTATTTTTCATAATATAGTTATATAATGAAAGCTCCAATTCATTTAAATTTTGTATTTTATTATAACTAAACATATCCTATCTCCTTTAATTATAGTAATGAATAGTTACTTAAAAATATTCATTGCTTTTTTTTAAAAGTTTCGCTATATGCATCTCTTAATATAATTATAATCCAAAAAATGGCTGAAATCTATAGTATAAAGATTTCAGCCTAATTAATTGTTCTATTTAAATATCTTCTCCTCTAGTTAGTATTATGTTTTTATACCAATAAAAAGAGGCTTTTTTCTTTCTATTTAAGTTATCATTATGATCAACATATATAAAACCATATTGTTTTTTATATCCATTAAGCCAGCTTAATAAATCTATTACAGACCATGCATAATATCCCTTAATATTAATTCCTTCTTTAATTGCATTTTTAACTGCACTTAAATGAGTTTCAATAAACTTTATTCTAGGAATATCAACAATTTCACCTTCAATAATTGGATCTTCATCTCCTAGTCCATTTTCTGTTATATATATTTTCACATCACCATATCTATCTCTTAACATTTTAAGTCCATCTAAAAATGCTTCAGGTGATATTTCCCATCCCCATTTAGTATATTTCTTATCTTCCATTTTTACAGTTTTATAATATCCATCAAATGAAGGATTTCCTGGTGCACCTGTAGAGTTTTCTCTACTTCTTTCAACATTTTCTTCTATGTTATTTTTCATAACTCTTTGAGGTTGATAGTAGTTTAGTCCAATAAAGTCATTTTTATCTGCAGCATTTTTTATTATTTCTAATTCACTGTCTGTCCAATCTATTTTTACATTGTTCTTATCAAGATGGTCAACAACATATTTAGGATATTCACCCTTTAATATTGGATCATAGAACCAATGAAAATCTAATGCATTTGCATGATTAGCAGCTAAAATATTTTCTTCTTTATCATCTACACTAAATGCTGGTGAAAATACATGAGTAATTCCAATTTCTCCATATTGCTTTAATGATTTATATAACTCAATAGATTTTGCATGAGCTACAAATACATTATGGATTGCATTGAAATATTTATTTACATCCCCAACTATTGCTGGTGGGTGAGCTCCTGCTAAATATCCTAATCCAGTAAATACTACGGTTTCATTAAAAGTAATCCAATGCTTAACTCTATCGCCAAAAGCCTTGTAACATACTTCTGCATAATTTACAAAAGCATCTACAGTATCTTTATTTAACCAGCCACCTTTGTCTTCTAAAACTTGAGGTAAATCCCAGTGATAAAGTGTTACAAAAGGAACTATTCCATATTTTAAACACTCATCAATAATATTGTTATAGAATTCTAATCCTTTTGGATTTACTTCCCCAGTTCCATTTGGAATAATTCTTGGCCAAGAAACAGAAAATCTATAAGATTCAAGTCCCATTTCAGCCATTAATTTTATATCTTCCTTATATCTATGATAATGATCTACTGCTACGTCTCCATTAGTACCTTCAAAAGTTTTTCCAGGTATCTTAGAGAATACATCCCAGTTAGATACTCCTTTTCCATCTTCATTCCATGCACCTTCAACTTGATATGATGCAGATGCTGCTCCAAATAAGAAATCCTTTGCAAATTTCATTAATTTATCCTCCCATTTATAAAAATAAGTCTTTTTTAAATTTTAATTTTATTTTACATGTACAGTATAATAAAGGCTTGCCCCATATGCTGATTTAGTTTTAAATTCTGATTTTAAATGCTTCTCTAATTCTTCTGGTGATAAATCGGTTTCAGCTGAGTATATTATTTTTATTCTATTTTTGTCATCTAATACTGTTAGCTTAACTTTATCATCTTGGAAGTTATCAAAAAACTCCCTTATAAATTTCATTTGAACTCCATTTATTTCTACTTTATGCATACAATACTCCTCCTAATTATTCATTTACCATTTAATTAATTTCATTTTACAATATTTTTTGTATAAAGACTCATTTTTATAAACTAATAAAACAAATATCATTTTTTATAATTTGTTTTATTTTTGTAACGTATTGTTACCTATATTATGCTTAATATTGTAATTAATATTCTGAAACCTATAAATATTCTAACACTAAAATGCATATAAATACATATTTAATTTTTAAATATATTTCCACCTAACCTCCATAGAGCTATATCATATCCTTCTTCTGCTATTACTTTAGCTAAATATTCTAAAGTTTCTTTATCTGCATACCATACTTCATGTTTTATATTATCTTTATCAACATAATTAAAATATAAATAATTACTATCACTGTCTCTTTGTATCTCTACGTTATATTGCTGTATTGTTTCATTAGCCTCTAATTCAGTAATTGCTTTAGTATTTCCGTTTTCTCCCCAGTCATATCCTCCTGTAGCTATAGCAAAGATTTTATCACTATTTATTTTTTTCATTTTTTCTATTAAATCTTTTATGAATTCTTCATTAGCCTTTTCACCAGCTTCACTATAATCTCCATGCAAGTTGTAGCACATAATTACGTATGTTGGGCCTTCTATAAACTTTAAATTTTCTATAGGTATATTTGGTTCAAGTAGTACTCTTAATTCTAACTCCTTTGAACTTGTCTCATTATAAAGTTCTTCTATAAACAATAAAAAATTATTCCATAAAGCTAAATCCCCTTTGATTTGTTCATAATCAATTTCTACTCCATCAAACTCATATTTATTAGCTAAACCTATAATTTCATCTATATGATTTCTTCTTGATACCTCATCATTTAATACTGCACTTAATACATTTGTATCTTTTGCAACAGCTTCTCCATTATCATAAACTACATCATTTACTATAGTAATATACTTTTCAAAACTATATGTCTTTGCTTCATTGTGGTATTCAATTAGATTTGCTGGAACTGTAAGATTATTATTTTCATCAAAATTTGCTGCAAAATATGAAATACTTTTAAGCTTATTATCTAATTTGTCTATCTCCTTATCTACCTTCAAATCCCAATATACAACCCATGAAGATAAATTATTTAAACCTGTAGCTTCCTCATCACTTTTAAAATTTGTGGATACAGTATCTTGCTCTTCAGATATTTTATCTTTTTTAACATTATTATCATTGTTTATTAATTTAATTATGCCTATTGATAATAATACTAAAGCTACAATTATAATATAAATATTTGTATATTTTTTTCTCATCTTACCCCTTCTTATAAATTGGTTACAAACCAATCTATAACTTTTTCAAAATAATTTTTTACGTTATATTTTATAAGTTCAGCTCCCTTTAATGATGAATCGTATAGTACTACATCATTTATTTCAGTTACCTTTAGCTTTTTAAATACTCCATCATAAACATCATCTGCTATATTTCTTTGGCTATATCCATATTCTCCCCAAGCCGACTCTAGGAAAATGCTTCCCTCTTCTGTGTTTTTTACAATTAATCCTTCAACTATTATTTCTCCATCTAAAATAACATCAAGTTTATTTTCATTTAATGTAATATTCACATCTTTATTTCCTTGTTCATTTATATCTATATCATTAGTATCTATACCATTATTTAAATCCTTTGAATATAGCAATTCTTCCTTACCATTTATAGTTTCAGTTATTTCAATATTATTATTAATGATTTCAAATCTTAAGCCATTTTTCAAATCATCACTTGCTCTAAGATAAATTGATTGAGAACCTATTATGTTACCATTAAGCTCTACTGACAATTTAATATTTTTATAATTTTCACTATCAATCAATTTGATAGTTCCCTGCTTCTTAGACAATGATGTAAGTATTATAGTATCAGCTTTAAATTCTACTTCCCCATTAATTTTTTTAAATTTTTTTGCTTTTTCCTCATCTCCAATAATAAAATTGACCTTTTCTTTCGTATCATCCCATATTCTCATTAATAAATGATTAGTTGACCAATATGCTTGTGGTTGCATCCTAGTTAAATCATAAATAGAGCTATCTCTTGCATTTAAGGAGAACCCCTCTCTATTAAAGTTTATACTAAAGAGTTTAGTAATCCATCTCTCATTAATTTCACTAACTTTATCATTTGTTCCAAACTGGCCGGTGTTAGAATGCATAAGTGTATAAAGTATAGGTAGCTTCCCCATCTCTTTATTGTATATTTCATATAGTTTCTTATAATCGTAATCTATACGTTCTTTCATTTCATTATAATTCTCTTTAGGCAAATAATACTCATCTCTAATATAATCCATTAAATAGTGATTATAGTTTCTTCTGATCTTATTTGATAATTCCGAAAACTTAACTGAGTTTAATTCTCCTAAGTAATTTTCATCCTCATCAAAAACATTTATATACTCCAATCTATATCCATTTGTCCCAAGTTCCCAATAAGAGCTATCAACAAGTTCTTTTAAATCCTTTGGAACTAAAAACTTAGGATCATTTTTAGAAAATTTATCAGCATAAGTTAGCATTGTCGCCTTAAAATTATATTTTTCCATTATTTTTTGAGCAAATATTGCAGTATCTCTTCTACCATCTTCAAATAACAACAGTAAAGCTTTATCTGGTAATACTTTTCCCTCATTATAATAATCTAAAATATCTTCTTGAGTTATAGTTACATACCCATTATCTCTTAATGAAGCTAATTGATTTTCTAATGACTCTGTACTTATAAGATTATTAGTACCCATTCTATCTACACCAAAATAAGATATAACAATAAAACCGTTATCCTTATTATTATAAGTATAACTAAAATCATAAGGACTATACTTAGAAAATGTAAAAATTTCCTTTACAGCTAATATTAATAGAATTATTAATATCAATCCTTGAATAGTTCCTCTAATTACTTTTTTTCTATCTTTTTTTTCAGGAGAAAATTCTATATTCTTCAATGATATGTTCCTCCTTATCTTTAATTATTCATGCTTGTTTTTTTCTTTCTGATTCAATATCACTTGGAGTCATCCTTGTTCCCCATGTTGATTTCCAGAAAGTTATCCAAGCAAATGGCATTTGCCAAAGCAATACTACTTCATAGAATATACAAAATACAATTCCAAATATCCATGTTGTACTTTTTCTAAAAAACATTTGTGCAAAACTCATTAATAACATCATCATTAATAAACCAATAAGAAAGGTAGTTGGAAAGATATTGTGCACTATAGGGACATACATAAGATTATACAGAACTATAATTGGGGCTAATATAGGAATTAATAAACCACTATAGAAAAATACGCACATGAAAGGTTCTTTTTTCCACATAAATTTCCCTGCAATAATTGATTCTCTAAGCCATGACCGCTTCCATCTCATCTGTTGTTTCAAAAATACTTTGTACTTATTTGGAACTATAGTATAACAAATAGCAGTATCTTGATAAGTTGTTCTATGCTTTTTCAAAACAAAATTAGTCATAGCTCTATCATCACCAAAGGTTGCTCTTTGTCCTAAAAACTTTTGATTTCTCCAAGCTTCCATATTATCTATCACTATTTGTTTCTTATAACATGAAAGTGGTCCAGATAAACATGTAACAGCATCAAAATACCCCTCAGCCGCCTTCATTACTCTAAAAGCTATATAATATCTAACTGACTGCATTTTTGTAAGTATATTAGTATAGGTATTAGCTACATCTGTTCTACCAGATACCCCTCCCATTTTAGGATCTTTAAAGGGCTGTACTAAATTAATAATGGCAAATGGATCTAAAAAGCTATCTGAATCAACAAAAACTACCAGGTCATGTTTTGCATTTAGTACTCCTTTACTAAGTGCTTCTCTTTTTCCCATATTCTTCTCTTGTACGAAATACTTTAATCTTTTATGGACCTCAAATCTTTCTTCTTTTTTTAACTCTTCTATAATTTCAATAATTTTTTCTACAGACTTATCATTAGAGCAGTCATCTACAACTATTACCTCTAATTTATCAATAGGATAATCTTGATTTATACATCCTTTAATCGTCCTTTGAATCCATTTTTCCTCATTAAAACATGGGATTACTATAGTTACTCCTGGAGTATAGCTAGTATCAATTGGTACTGGCTTATATAATGCACCAAATAAATATCTACTTAACAAAAATATAGCTGCTACTATACTGTACAAATACATCCATTTATTAAATTTAAAATATATTATACTTTCTGCTTTCATCAATACTATAAAACAGCTTATGAAAATTAATAATATACATGCCATACATAAAAAATATCTATCTTTTTTTCTTTTCGAATATTCAGATAAAGTCTCTAAAAATTCAATTCCACATAGTATATTCCCATCTTTATCAATTATATATCTTACATTCTTCCCCTTTATTTTAACTTTCATCTCGTAGCCTTCAGGCATTGAACCTGGTAATATTTTAAATTCTAATAATAAATTTTCAGCATTATTAATTGCTTCTAATTGATCTTTATTTTCTAATCTTATTCGTATTCCAATTGCAGATATACCATTAGATTTTGCTATAAATTCATTTACTTCATTAGAATTTTCACATCTTACTTTTACATCTATTTCTGTTATATACCTTATACCTGCTTTATTTCCCTCAATAAAAGCATTGTCTCTATCTTTATGCTTTTCTAATACCTTTCTTCCTCTGCGATCTATACCTTTTCTCATCCCATCTTTATCTCTAACGTTAGATAAAACTCTTCTATCCTTTTCTTGTACTGCTAAAATATCCTCATACCTTTTCTTATTTTTATTGTCCACTCCTTGTTTATTTTTCAAGCCTATCACCCCCTTTTCTGCAAGCTATTTCTTCAATAAATAATCACTAAGTTTTGCTATTTTGTACTTCTCTTCATAAACTCCATTTTCATTATTAATAAGGAACTTATCTAAGGCTTCTGCTGTATAATAGCTATTATTATTCATATGCATAATTATTACATTTCCTACTCCTTCTACTAGTTGAGCTTCAATGGTTTTAACTATTTCATCTGAAGATCCTTTTTCGTAATCATGAGTAGATATATTACCACTTATTGAATATTTATATCCAACTTCAAATACAGAGGATAATCCTGGTTTATCTACATATAATGTTGGTGGCCTAAAATATTGCTTTAAAGAATCCAAATCTCCTATTACCTTGGCCATAGAATTATATGACTCTATTAATGACCATTCTAATTTTTCCTTATTAGTACTTAGTATTTCATGACTATAACTATGACTACCTATATCATGCCCTTTTAAAGCAATCGTTCTAAGTAAATTTGGATTAATATTTGATACACCACTATCCACATCAAAGTATTTTGCTATCGTAAAAAATGAAGCCTTTACACCATGCTTGTCTAACACATCTAATATTCCATTAACAATAGGATCACCACCCCAATCATCAAATGTGAAAAATATTACATTTTCGCCGTTAGTATCTATAGTTCCACTAGTATCGATACCTAGCATTTCATCATCACTAAAACCATATAGTGGTACATTCTTATTACCTATATAGTTACTTCTTATCAAGTCGCTCACTTTATCATTACTAACTTTTTCAAGCCTTTGAAAATCAGATATAAAACTATATCTTCCATAGCCCCCTTTACCTTCAATAGTATTTTGAATGTTTTGTATAGGAACTATATTATAATTTAATGGAATCTGACCTAAATCGTAGTTACCTGTCTCTTCATTGTATTTATAAGCATATCCATTTTTAACATAATTCTCTGTAAGTCTTTCTATTATATTTGATACTACATTTTCATTATTAAATATATCTGAATCTAATCTAAAATATACAATTTCACCCTTACTTAATGAAAGATAAGAATTTATATCAAAGTAGTCACTAACAATTTCTATAGCATCCATCCCTCTATATTTTTCTAAAATCGGAGCTTTTGTATAAGTTATTAGCTCATATCCCCCAAGACCATTTATTTGTTTTATTGTTGAGACTGCTTCCTGAATATTTGGATTTGAGTACCCATATCCAGCCATATATGCATTCGTTGAAATTCCTTTTTCCTTCAATAATTTATCAACTTCATAAATTTCCTTACATATTTCATCAGTACTCTTATCTAGAATTTTAGAACTAGTAGTCACACCCCCGTTAGCAATCTCATGCCCACCTTTAATAATTTTTTCTATTCTGTCTGGATAATCTTTTATTTCTTGCTTTGTAACAAAGAAAGTTCCTTTAGAATTGTACTTTTTAAGACTTTCTAAAACCTTATTTAACACTTTTTCATTGCTTAGCCCTCTAAAGGAATATGTTAAAGAATCTTGAGTGGTAAAAATTCTTGAAACTATTGGTGAAAGTTTTTTTTTGTTATTATTAATTAACTCACTAAAATCAAATTCTTCATTTTCTTCATTATCATCTTCCTCTTCCTTTTCACCCTCATTATTTTCTTCTTCTCTATTGCCTACAGTATAAATATTATTTATAACGTAAGTAATATTATTTTCTATTACCTCTTTATCATCCTTAGTATCTATTCTCTTATCTATAATAGGTAATTTTTTAACTGGAACTGCTGTTATTCCTTTCTCTGTAATTGATTCTAGAAGCCACTCTACTATATCCACTATAGTTACTTCATATCCATAATCATCTATTGCTGTTTCATCTATACCAGATTGTTTATCTATTGCCGGTTTTTCTTCTATCTTTGATTTGTTATATTCAAAATCATCTAGAACTCCATCTAATTTTATTGATATAATATCACCCTTTGATAATTTTTTAGTGTACATATTTACTTGCTCATAATCTTTAAAGCTTTGATAACTTAAATAGTGATCAGGACTTATAACATATTTATTTCCTACTGCATATGCTGAAGCTAATAGTTCATTACTATATACCGTAGAGCTGCATTTTAATAGTCTAGTGTTATTTTTAGTTATTTCTCTTATTACCATATTTGCACTAGTTAGATCTGATATTATCTCTTCTTTAGGTAAGTTTTGCATATCATTTCTTCCTGAAAGACTTCCACTTCCAATATCATGTCCATCATCTTTTATCATCTCAACTATACTTGAATCTTCAGCTGCTTCTATTCCTGTAATAAAAAAAGTTGCTTTAGCATCATATAAGTCTAATAAATCCAGTATTTCCTCTGTAACTTCTTTATTTTTTATTCCATCAAAGGTTAAAGCAATAATATTAGAATTTGCATCAACATCTTTGATTACTTTAGCTTTCTTATTGATATCATATTTTTCTATTGCCTTATTTATCTCATATGATGAATCATACTTATCATTCTTAATTAGATCTACAACTTCCGAACTGCTATATTCCACATTACTTCTATAGGCATAAAAACATATAGCTAAGATTATAAAGAATATAATTATGATTATAGGTACAACTTTTCTCTTCATTCTATCTCCTCCAACTTATAAATTAAAAATTATAATTTATATAGATATAAGCTTTAATATGAAACCTTATATTCCTCATAAAACTATAATTTTTACCCCATATAATATATAGCAATTATTATGGTGATTATTACCTATTTAACAATATTTTTTAATTGTTATGTTTTTGTATATTAAATATCTTATCTATCCTATGTAATGAAGTTATGGTCTAAAAAATATATAAAATCTAAATACCCAAGGGAATAGTATTTATTTACTATTTCTCTTGGGTATCTATAAATTAAATATTTAATTTAATATGAAAATCATCATTTATATTTAGCTCCATTTATTATGGAAGACACCATCAACATCTATTCTTTCATATGTGTGTGCTCCGAAATAATCCCTCTGTCCTTGAACTAAGTTAGCTGCTGACCTTTCAGTTCTATATCCATCAAAATATCCAATTGACTCCATAAGTGCTGGAACTGATATTCCTTCTTCTACTGCAATTTTGACTACTCTTCTAAGTCCTTTAGTTCTTTCATTAAGAATCTTAGAAAAATTATCAGAAATCATTAAATTATTTAAGTCATTATTCTTTTCAAATTCATCCATAATAGCGTATAGAAGCTGAGATCTAATTATACAACCAGCACGGAATATTGAAGCAATTTCCTTATTGTCAAAGTCCCAATTATATACTTTTGCTGCTTCTTTAAGCAATGTAAACCCTTGAGCATATGACATAATTTTACTTGCTAAAAGTGCGTCTTCAATATCTTTTAGAACCTCTTCCTTATTGTAATTATTAATTGAAGGCTCATAACTTAATATTTTTGATGCTACCTTTCTTTCATCCTTTTGAGATGATATTATACGACTATTAAGTCCTGCTAATAAAATAGATGTATTAACACCTAAATCAATAGCTTCAAGATTTGTCCATTTCCCTGTTCCCTTTTGCTTGGCTGTATCTAAAATCTTATCTACGAGATATCCTTCTCCCATATGGTCTTTTTCTCTTAATATATCTCTAGTAATTTCTATAAGATATGAATCTAGAGGTCCTAAATTATATCTTTCAAATGTATCTGCCATTTCTTCATTACTCATTTTAAGAACATTTTTCATAATGCTATATCCCTCTGCTATTATTTGCATATCAGCATATTCAATACCATTATGAACCATCTTCACATAATGTCCTGCACCATCTCTTGACGTATATTTACAACATGGGTCTCCATCACTTGCCTTTGCAGAAATGGCTTCTAAAACATCTTTTACTCTTTCATATGCGGCTTTATCTCCACCTGGCATAATAGCTGGTCCACGTCTAGCCCCTTCTTCTCCTCCAGATACTCCCATGCCAAAGAAATGTATCTCTTTATTTTCAAGCTCTTTAGCACGACGAATTGTATCTTTAAAATAGGAATTACCTCCATCTATTATTAGATCTCCCTTATCTAAAAGAGGAAGAAGCATGGCAATTATTTTATCAACAGGGTCTCCAGACTTTATCATAAGAAGAATATTTCTAGGTTTCTCCAAAGTGTCAATTAACTCTTCAAGACTATAAGTTGCCTTTAGATTTCCTGTTTCATCTTCCATAATAGCTTCATCAGTAAGCTCTTTTGATCTATTATACACCGAAACTTTAAATCCATGATCAGCCATATTTAGAGCAATGCTCCTTCCCATTACCGCCATCCCTATAACACCAATTTTTGACTTGTTCATCATATTTTCACCTCAATATTTAATTACTTATATAGTTAAAGCCTCCAGACAGCTAACAGTTTTCTCTAAATTCTCCATATTAAAATAATTATCTACACCTTTGTCTTTACTTATTAAAAAGTCATTTCCTTTCTTAGATGCTGATGCAATATAAATTTCTCCTTCTTGATAGAAATTTAATTCTTTATCTAACTTATTCATGTCAAATAGTTTCAAGTCATTTAGCTCTTCTAACTTCTTCTTATCTCTCACTTCTTTAACTAACTTATGTGGATAAAATAAATAAAGCTCTTCACTATTCCCTATACAATCAAGATGTATAACAATACTTTCAGCTGATTTTCTTTCCGATAAAAGTTTATCTCCTATATTATTTATACATCCGAAATCTGTAAGCACAAAAGCTACATTCTTTCTTTGATTCTTAGGAAGCTTAGATGCAAAACTTAACATAGCGACTATACTAGATGTATTTCTAAGAAAATTAGTCTGGCTTCCTATTCCAGACCTTATGTTATACATAACTGCTAAAATCAAAAGTAAGATAAGAGTATATAATACATCTAGAAATCCAAATGTACCGTCAGACCACTTAGGTGCTGATAATTTATATATAAATAAAACTCCAATAGCTATAAGTATAACCATAGGCAATATACTTGAAATAAGAATTGCTAAAGTTCTATTTTTTTCATTAAAAAGCTTATAAGGTAGGATACCAAAAGTTGATGGAGGAGTATCATAATTAGCTGCAATAATATACTTAGCTGTTTCTATATTTCCAGCATATAAATTATAATTAGTATCCTTCCCAACATTTGCTGCCTTTACATCAACCTTATAATCCATATCTAAAAACTCTTGGCTAATCCCAGTTAAAAATCTTAATTTTTCACTTTTTTTAAATCTTTTTCTTGCTACTGCTCCATATCTCATTATCCAATCTTCATATTTCATATTATCACTACCTCAAATATTTTTTTATAATCTCAATCCCCTGAGAAAAATCTTTTATCTTTGCAAATGTATCTAAGTCTATATCACTATTTTCTACTGCTGAATCTGGTATATGAATAATTCTTTCAATCCCTGATGCTTTTGCAGCATTAACTCCGCTGATAGAGTCCTCAAAGACAATAATATCAGATATATTCTCATTACTTCTTTTTATTGCTTCATTATATATATCTGGAGCTGGCTTAACATTTTTCACATCATCTCCAAAAACCATAAAATCAAAGTAATCTATTAGTTTAAAACTTTTTAAGACCTTAGTAGCTTTAATTCTAAATGTTGAACTTGCAAGGCCTAACTTTAAATTTCTATCTTTAATGAAGTCTAATATCTCTCTTGTAAAAGGCTTTAGTTCTACTTCACCAGCGTTTAAAAATTCAAAGAATAAATCTTCTCTCATTTGTCTTATTTTTATTGTTCTTTCATAATCTTTTGTTAAATCATTTATTTCAGCTATTATTAAAGAGATACCTTTTCCAGCCCATGAATTAACGATAGCATCCTCAATAGGGATACCTTCTTTTATGAAAGCTTTTTTCCAACATTTTATATAAACTGATTCTGTATCAATAAGACATCCATCCATATCAAAAATAATACATTTCACAGCACTGTTTTCTTTCATTTAAATTATTCCCCGTTCTTTCAATACCTTAATTACATTTTCTGTTGCCATCATACTCATATTATCAACAGCACCTATACTAGATGCTGAACAATGTGAGCCAACTATTACATTATCTAATTCTAAAAGCTTTGAATCTGCTGCTGGTTCATTTTCGAAAACATCAATTCCAGCTCCATATATTTCGCCAGATTTTAATGCTTCATATAAATCATTTTCATTAATTATTCCACCTCTAGCTGTATTGACTATAATTAGATTCTCCTTAGCTTCTTTAAGGATTTTACTATCAATTATATGATGTGTTTCTTTTGTAAGAGGTAAATGAATACTTACAAAATCACATTCTCTCATTATTTCTTCTATAGTTGTAAAATGAATATTGTGATTATTTATAAACTCCTCATCCTTATAAATATCATAAGCATAGATATCCATTTTAAACCCTTTAGCTCTTTCAGCCACTCCCTTTCCTATTGCACCAAGACCTAGTATTCCAATTTTCTTACCATAAACATCAAGGCTTACTTTCTTAGACCAATCATGAGAGTGACATCCCTTATCTATTTCTGCAACTCTTCTTGCTACTGCTAATAATAATGCAAACGCATAATCTGCAACAGCGCTACTATTAGCGCCTCTAGTAATAGTTACTTCAATATTATTTTTTTTACAATAATCTATATCTATATTATCTGTACCTACACCATATTTTGATATCACTTTAAGTTTATCAGCCTCTTTCAATACTTCTTCATTTAAAGGGTCAATTCCAACTATAATAGCATCTACATCTTTAATTAACTCTTTCATTTCTTCTTCGTTTAAAATTCCACCTGTAGGATTAGTAACAACTTCTACACCATTTTCTTTTAATACCTCGTAAGGTTTACTACTATACTTTCCAAAAGATCTTGGTGTTAACAATACTTTTGCCATATCATTATCCTCCTTACAATCCTAACTCTTCTAGTGCTTCCTTAATTCCATCTTTTCCTGCACTTAACGCGATTGGGTATAATTCATTAGGTGTATTAGCACTTTCTCTTGCCAAAAGTACTTCTATCATCATAGGTAAATTTACTCCAGATACTATCCGAATAGGAATATCCCTTTCATTAAATTTCATTATATTGTAAGCAACTGAATTGTATGGTGATGCTCCAAACAGATCAACTAAAGCTATTACACCATTTCCATTATTAACATTTTCAATTGCTTCTCCTACTTTTTCTTTAAATACTTCAAAATCTGCTCCTTCATATAATCCAATAGCTTTAAATTGTTCTTGTTCGCCAAGAATCAAATCTACTGCGGTCTTAATTCCCTCTGCCATATCACCATGTGTGATAAGTATAACTCCTACCATACTATGAACCCCCAAATCTCTTATATTTAGAATTTCTTTTCAGCATCTTTTAAATCCACAGATTTACTTGATGGGATACTTTGGAAATAAATCTTTTTAACTCCATAGCCATCTCTCATTTCAACTAACTTTTTACAATCATCTGCAGTTATAGCAACTGCACTAACTATAGCCGTAGTTCCAGGTTTCTTAGCTATTCCCCCTAAATTTAGTTCTTCTATAATACATCCACCTTTAACCAATTGATGCATTATACTAATAGTCTTAGTTAATAAAATGCAACTAAAGTTTCCAAACTGATTTTCATTCCATTCTTTAATTGCATCGTCTACTGTAAGGATTCTAACCTTAAGACCTGTACGGCCACCTGCACTATTAAATATACTTGTCATAAATGGATCTTTAGCTACAAGATCATCAATTATAAAAATTGAATTTGCTCCTGACTTCTTTGATAAATTGGTCATCACTTGTCCATGTATTAATCTTTCATCTACTCTCGCCAATGCTATTTTTCCCATATGTCTATACCCCTTTCAATAAACTTATCTTCTAAAATTCATATTATATTTGCACATTATTTTTAATTGATTCTCCTCTGATTGACTTTCCACTAGAAATAATAATCAGAGGAGAAATTAATATTATTTTCCGATTATAAAATTCCTACAGCTGCAAGAATAGCTAAAATTACTGTTAAGCCTATTAAAGCTTTTGTAACATTCATACCCTTCTTTACAAAATAGAAATATACGCCTGAAACTACACATAGTGGTAGTATTCCTGGTAAAACTTTATCCAAAACCTCTTGTACAACAAACGCCTTACCAGAAAGTGTGAATTGTAGTGAAGATGTAACCTTAACATAGCTAGCTGCTAAAACACCCATCATAAATAAACCTAAGATTGATAGTGTTTCAATAGCTGATTGTACAACGGAACCAGTTAATAACTCAGATGCTTTAAGCCCCATTTTGAAACCTTGTCTTGTAAAGAATAATCCTATAAGTACTTGGTATAAAGCAAAACCTATAAATGGGAAGATAGCCCCTATTGCTAATCCTTGTTGAGCCCATGGAATTGCAATTGCTACGAATATATATTGTATTGTACCAGAATCAATTGAGTCTCCTATTCCTGCTAATGCTCCCATTAATCCAGCCTTCATATTATATATAAGATCATCAGTAACAGTGATTTCTTCCTTATTATATACTTGCATAGCCCTTTCTTTTTCCATAGATAGCATTAATCCAGTTATAATACCACCACCCCAAGAAAGTTGAGTATTAAAGAATAAAAGGTGACGTTGATAAGCAGCTCTTAGCTCATCTTTATCCTTATATAATTTCTTTAAAACTGGAATTAGCCCCCATAATAATGCTGGTGCAATATAACGGTCAAAGGAATGTGGAATTTCATTTGCAAAATAAAAACGTAACCACGCCACAAGTACATCATGTTTTGTTATTTCTTCAGGTTTTAATTTAATAGATTTCTCCTGAATCTCTTTGACATTACTCATATTTATCACTTCTCTCCCTTCCCTATATCGCTTCTCTTGACTCATTTTTACTAAGAACATAAATTGCAGCAATTAATAATCCTAAAATTGCATACGTTACATTTGTAATAGCTAAGTCCTTTAAAATTGTTGTTAAGAAATATGCTAATAAAAAGAATACAATATAATTTTTCTTACCAATAACATATACTGTTACCGCAATACCTATAGCTGCAAGTCCGCCACCTATAACTGTTAATACGTGGAATAATACACTTCCTGAAGCAGATTCAACTACACTTGCAATAATCGGTGCTCCATAATATAGAGCTATAAACATAAAAGGTATAAAAATAGCAAATGAAACTAATGTTGGTAAAACTATAATTGATAAAGTAAGCTTTTTACTATTAACTTCTTCCGCATATTTATCTGTTAATTTAATAATAAAAGTATTAATAAAGAATCTAAATTGATATAAATAACTTCCAAGTAATCCTGCTGGTACAGCAACAGCAACAGCTGCTTCTGGTTCTAATCCGCTCATTAGTGCTACTGGAACTGCAATACCTGCTGCAATAGCAGGCTCAGATGGCATTTGTCCACCTGGGGAGAATACTCCCATGTAAATTAATTGAATTGCTGCAGATACTTCCATAGCAGTTTTAACATCATTCATAACTATTCCGCATACAAGTCCTGTCATTAAAGGTGTAAATCTAAGTGTCAAAGTTGCTCCGCCTAATAAAAACCTTGACATTACTAAAGCAATCCATATTGCAATAATAAGCGCTTGTCCTATAGATAACGTATTCATAAAGCCCCTCCTATTTAATAATTTTTACATAAATAAAATTTCTAATTAATTACTTCTGAATTATTATTTTTCTACCCTCCTTCCAAATTTTTATACGGACGTTCATTAATGCCTTCATTTTTAGTCAACGTTAATTAGTTATCTGGAAATTTTTGTATATTATAATAGTAAAATATTTCCACTTTATTTGCAATATTTATTTTTTTTTTATTTTGTGAAAATTTTTTCATATTTTTCCCATATGAACTTATTAAAACAAATCTTTTATCTTCTGCTTTTATTTCCTTTTATTTACTTTTGTTTTTATATTTGTTTTAATTGTAATATTTTGTTAATATAGAGTAAGATATTTTATGTTTTTATGGGGAGGATTTTATGGATAAATATGATGTATTAAAAAGAATTTCTGACGTCGGTGTAGTTTCAGTTGTAAGAGCTAAAGATTTTGAAGAAGCTAAGAAAATTTCATTAGCTTGTATGGAAGGTGGAATAGATGCTATAGAAATCACTTTCACAGTTCCTGGAGCACAAAAAGTTATAGAATCATTAACTGAAGAATTTGGTGATAAACTATTAGTAGGTGCAGGTACAGTGCTTGATTCTGAGACTGCTAGAATAGCAATTTTAGCAGGTGCAAATTATATAGTTAGCCCTTCTTTTGATTTGAATACAGCTAAACTTTGTAACAGATATCAAATCCCTTATATTGCTGGCTGTATGACATTAACAGAAATTAAAACTGCCTTAGAAGCTGGAACTGATGTAATTAAAGTTTTTCCTGGAAGTGTGTTCGGACCATCATATATTTCAGCGATAAAAGGACCAATGCCTCAAGCTAAACTTATGCCTACTGGTGGAGTAGATATTAACAATGCAGAGCAATGGATTAAAAACGGTTGCATAGCTATAGGAGTTGGTGGCAACTTAACAAAAGGCACTAGCGAAGAAATTAAAGAAAAAGCAAAAGCTTTTGTTGATAAGGTTCAAGAAGCAAAAGCATCATTAAAAAAATAATAAGAGCTATCGTGATAACTCTTATTGAAAATATAATCTATAGAATTAAAGAAGAAATTCATTCCGAAGTTTCTTCTTTAATTCTACATTTTTCCTTATTCATTTTACCTTGTGTGATAACACCTATTATAATCTCTTATAAGCTATTGCATTTCTTACTTTTCCGAGACTTTCATAATATTTATCCCTATCTTTTAGACAAAGTTGAACAAAAAGACAATCTAATAATACTAAAGTTGATATGCGAGTATCTGAAGCTTCACTTCTATAATACTGCTCTCTACCATATGCTATTAATGTAACATCAGCATATCTAGTTAGTGGCGATTTAGTCTTAGAAGAAAGCAATATAATCTTAGCACCATTTCCCTTTGCTATTTTCACATTTTCTATAAGTTCCTTATTACTCCCAGAATTAGATATAGCTACTACAACTTCATCTTTTTTAATTGTTGAAGCTATCATAGCTTGAATATGAGAATCGCTTTGATAAGATAATCTTTTACCAGTCCTTATAAATTTCACATATGAATCTAGAGCAACTGCACCTGAAATTCCCATCCCCCAAAAATTAATTTCATTAGCTTTCTCTAATATATCTGCTGCTTCTTCTAATGACTTTACATTATTAATTTTCATTGTTTCTTGTAAAGATGCTATAGTAGATTTAAAAATCTTATCCATTACTGTAATAAAATTATCGTCACCTTCTATATCTTCATGGATGTTTTCAATAGGATCAATAAGCTCATGAGCAATTCGTATTTTAAACTCCTGATAACCCTTACATCCAATTTTTTGACAGACTCTAAAGACCGTAGCTTCTGAACAATCACATCTTTCTGCTAGCTCTGTTATAGATAACCCTATAATATCTTTTCCGTTCTTCAATATATACTCTGCTGTTCTTTTTTCCGAACCTTTTAACTGAGTATAAACCTCTTTCAATTTGTTTATAATCCCAATCTTATCCACTATAGATTACACCCCTTTGTATTATAGAAATCGTATCTACTTATGATACTGATATAAAATGTAAATTATATATACATTTTATTTTAACATAATAAGATTTACATTAATATGAAAAGGAAATATATTCTATTTATCAATAAAAGCTCCTATATTTATCAAATTATCTGGCTTCTCATTAGCTAATACTCTCTCTACATCTGATATAACCTTATCTCCCATACCCTTCAAACACTCATATGTATATGCTGATGTATGAGGTGTAATAACTACATTTTCATATTTAAAAAGTGGATGTTCTTCATTAATAGGCTCCCCTTCTATTACATCTAATCCCATTCCACCAATTATTCCATCATCTAATGCACGTAGCAATTCCTTTTCATCCATTAATTCTCCTCGAGCAGTATTCACTATAAAGACACCTTTTTTCATCATAGAGAATTCTTCCCCTGATATTAAATGATAACTTTCTTTTGTAATGCATGCATTTAAGGAAATGATATCTGATTCTTTTAATAGTCTTTCTAAGGTAACAGGCTCTGCTCCCTTATTAATAATTTCTTCATTTGATAAATTAGGATCATAAGCAATCAATTTACAATTAAATCCGTTTTTTAATATTTCTCCAACTCTGCTACCTATATTTCCAAGTCCAATTACTCCCACTGTTTTATCCTTTATTTCATATCCAATAAACTTTGCTCTTTCACTCCATTTTCCTTCTCTAGCCTTTTTGGCAGCCTTACTAGTTTGTCTAATCGTATCCATAAGAAGAGCAATTGCATTTTCAGCTACAGCCTCCCTTTCAACCTCTGCTTCTACTTTGGTTACTAGAGTTCCTTTTTCTGTGGCGGCTTTTATATCGATGTTGTTATAACCAATTCCATGACGAGATATTAACAATGTATTGTCCTTATAATCAAAAAACTCTTTGTCATACTGAGCAGTTACACTCGCTATTATAATAGAAAAACCCATTAACTTCTCAGCTAATTCTTTTCCTTTTATATCCTTTGGCAAGTCAAATCTCTCTACTTGTCCAATTTTTCTCAGCTTTTCTATATGCTCTGGAAATATTCTCCCAAAACTACTCGAATTAACGATTGCTATTTTTGAAGCCATCTGTACTTCCCCCTTTTTTATAGTTTTATAAATTCATTCAAGAATACTCCATTTAAATACGGATATTTTTTCCATATAATTATTTTACTCTTACAGGTTTAGATTTTCAATATATTGCTGAAATTTTTTTCACTTTCATGATAATTTCTGCATTTTCTTTAAGATAGGAATATTTTTTTCACTTTTTTCTTATTCTAAAACTTATAAACATTAATATAATTATCTATAAAAAATAAAAGGTACCGAAAATTGTTTTCGGTACCTAAGGACACATGTAATTTAATCTATTTACTATACTAGGATTAGAAAATAAATATAATTATGAAGAAGGCATACAAGACATTAATTATACCTGATATCAATCCAACAATAGCAAAAACTTTTCCTTTTTGTTTTGTCTTTGATATTTGTGATAATCCAATTGCAGAAAATACTATTGCTAATACTCCAACAATACCCCAAAAATTTAAAAACCATGAAACAAGCCCTAAAACAAAACCAACTATCGTCATTGCATTTGTAGAATCATTTCTATTCATTAAGTCATTATTATTTTCTTGGCTCAAAATAGCTCCTCCTCTTAATTATTATTAATAAACTATATATTTATATTATTAAAATATATTATAAGAGGTACTAATATATGCAAATTTATTAGTTATTCTCTGAATTAAACCAATTGCTTATTACTTCTATAGTTTCTTCACTTGGATAATACATTTTATCATCTTCTTTGTTTCCTACTGCAAAAATAGAAAATCCTAAAAACCACGGCTCAGATTCATAAACTCTTCTATATGCTTCAAAACAATTAGCTTGCTCCTGAGTATTTATATCCTTTGATAGATACGGGTTCCATGGCTCAACAGATGCTTTAGTTGTCCTTGGAAAACCTAGCTCACCAAAGAAAATTGGCTTTTCCCATTTATAGTGGAAATTTTCAACTTGTTCCTTTATGTTTTGCTCTCTGTTATATCTTTGCGATGAACTTAATGAACTCACAAGATTTTCTATAGTATTTGTATCATTATCAGTTAATTCAAAATATGAGGCAATAGATATAAAATCTACCTTAGAAAATATTTTATTATTTAATTTTTTATTATACTTTTCATTCAATTCCTCTACTTGATTTTTTGTAACTTCATCCTTCCAATTAGCGGTTGTCCAAAAACTAGTTCTGTAAGTAATTAAACCTTTATAATATTTTCTAGCAAAATCAATTATTTCACAAAACTCATCTTCCATATCTTCTAAGTGGGTAAACCCTGTTGCTATATTTAATGCATCTACTCTATACGGAATAGCAATTTCATCTATTAAAGGTTTAATAACATTATCTTGCCAATTTAATAAGAAATCTGATTTATTTATTGGATTGAAATCAGTTTCATATTTACTGCCATTTGCAATCCATGGATATGGCTCTAATATTACATTTATCTTATTTCCTTTAAGCTCTTTCAAAAGAATTTTTGCTCTTTGTAAACTATTATTATCTATACTCACATCACTTGAAGTTATATCTTCTATGTTAATAACAACTGGTAGGTTTATTGTATTTAACTCTAAAGTTTCTATATCCTGTATGGCTTGCTCAACACTATAATCTGTTGATAGATTTGCAGATTTTATTTTGCTACTAAATTCACTATTCAATGTTTTTCCCTCTATCTTATTTAAAACTTTATTTATAATTCCTCTACTATTATAGTTTATTCTGTAAAAATAGTATCCAACTGCAATAAATACAATAATTAATCCAGCAATTGTTCTAACCCTTAAGTCGTCCTTTTTTTCATCATTGAGCCCTTTATTACTCGACATATCACACCTCAAATTCAATGTAAATATATTACAATTATAGTAATTTCATAGTATCATATCCATAGATCTATCTCAAGTTATTTCAACTTCACTGCAATAATATGTTGTATATTACTCCTCCCCCTAAAGTGAATCTATCATTTTCATAAAGAACTTTTCTGCCTTTTTTGAATCCTTATGATTTGGATGTCCTTTTGATAATTTACCCATAAAATCAAAAATTTTATTATCTGAAAATTCCTTACCTATAAAGCTACCTTTACATGCAAAGCTCCCTCTGTTTATAGCTCCTTTTGAAGTCAGTACCTTAATTAACTTATTATTATAATATTTCATTCCAACGCCACTAGTTGAAAATACAAAAACATTTTTACCTTTTAAATCTAGATTATTAACTAATTTAAATAATTTGGGTGATAAATCCTCCATATATACTCCTGAACCAAATCCAATTAAATCATAGTTTTCTAAATTAATATTTCTAAAGTTTTTAATATTAATTAGATCACAATTAGTTTTTTCTTTAAATATGTTTGCAATCTTCTCCGTATGTTTTTTATACTCAGAACAATAAATAATTAAGGTTTTCATAGATATCTTCCTCTCTATAATTTCTACAACAATATTTATTTATATATTTATTATACCCTATATATTCTTTGTGTTAATATTTTATTTATTACTATCTGTTCTATGCTCAAATCTTTTTGCTATATCTGTAAAAAGGATTTTACTAAAACAGGAATGAAAAAACATTTATCAAGCTGTAAAAATCTTGGTACTGGAAAAACAAAATACTATTTGATTAAAGTTGAAGAATTTTAGACTTATTAAAGTTATAAACAAAGATAGTACTTTTATTCATGATTATGATTATTCAGACTATAGACCATTGTGTGATACTTGCATAGAAAATATTTCTGATGATGAAGATGATATAATTTTTATAAAGATAAACAACTCTCCACGTATGGGAGTATGTGCTTACGAAGGCGATAATGATGTTTACGAATTAGAATACTATTTACTTGATAAAATTAATGGATACTTCATTAATTTTATCAAGTACTTCCACCTTAAGTTTTACATTTTCGCACTACGCTTTTTATAGTCCTTATCTATTTTATCTTTCCATTTTCTATTTATGGATTTATTAGCTCTTAGTGAGCTTACAGTTTCACTTATTACCTCATAATTAAGCATAGTTCCTTCACTATCACAGTTATAGTTAGCTGCCATGTCTTCAGATATTCCTATACTTTCTGCTGCATTTACAGCATCAATATTGGCTCCTAGAAAAATAAACTCCCATCCAAATTCCTTTTTCTTATCTTCTATCATCATCTTAATTTTTTCATAATTATATCTTGTACTTGAATTTTCCATGCCATCTGTTGTTATTACAAATAATACTTTACTTGGCCTTTCACTTTCTAAAGTGTGTTTATGAGCATTTTCTATCTTTCTTATAGTTCTTCCAACAGCATCTAATAGTGCAGTAGTCCCTCTGACAAAATATTCTTTATCACTTATAGGTGATATTCCTTTAATATTAATTCTATCATGCAATATTTCGTAATGATTATCAAATAGAACTGTTGTTATTATAGCTTCTCCCTCTTCTTCTTTTTGTTTTTTAAGCATTGAATTAAAGCCTCCGATAGTATCCTTTTCAAGTCCAGCCATTGATCCACTTCTGTCTAAAATAAACACTAATTCTGTTAAATTATTTTTCATACCCTTTTCCTCCAATCACTTTTTTTATGATTTAAGGATACCATGTTCAAATAGTTAAATGGTCGCCCAAAAAGCGACAACTGGGGGATAAATATTATATTCGGCACTCCGTCGTAAACTCCAAGTCGTCCTCATATAATATTTATCCCCTTCAAAACTAAAGGTAATAATTCTTCTCTTCGTTCAGAATTATGAAAGTGTAGGTGTTATTTTATTTTTATCTTATAACTTATAATCCGTATTAAGTAATCCGTCGCAAGCTCCAAGTCGCACTCATATAATATCTATCTCCTTTTTTATACCCTATACTAAATGTAATAATTCCTCTCTTCGTTCGGAATTATGACAGTGTCGGTATTATTTTATTTTTATCTTAGCTATGTTTTATTATATTGTTAATAATTAAGTAGTTTGTTGAAATTAAGGTATAATATCCTTATTTATTAGTAGAATTATATACCAAAATAAGGTATAATAGGAATATATTATTGTGTATTTGTATTTTTATGCGAATTAGTTAATTACTAAACTGCTCGATAAATAAGAATTTTGTGTACTGCTATCTTTTGGGTAAAAAGTGACAATGTTTTAGGTATACAAACGGAATCGCTTTGATGCCAATATAGGGAATTGGGAGGTTACAAGGGATGATTAAGAAATTATATGAAAAGAGTGAGATTTGGTTTGCAGTAACTTGGATTATTGCATATTGTGTGCTTACATCAATAGGAGATAATATGTCCGCAAGTGTTGGTGTTTTAAAGATTATCACATTGCCGATATTGATAGTGCTTACTGTAATATTATATCTTTTTGTAAAGAAGAATGGGTTGTCTGAAAAATATGGTCTTTGCAAACCACAAATATCTGCTTCAAAGATGTTGTTTTATATTCCACTTATAGTTCTCTTGACAGCAAATCTTTGGTATGGTGTTATGATGAACGCTTCACCATTAGAAACGTTATTATATGTCTTATCTATGCTTTGTGTTGGTTTTCTTGAAGAAATGATATTCCGTGGATTTTTATTTAATGCTATGGTCAAAGATAGTGTTAAATCAGCTATCATTATTTCAAGTGTGACTTTTGGAATCGGGCATATTATGAATCTGTTTAATGGTTCTGGAGCCGAATTGCTACCCAATTTTCTACAGGTAATATACGCAGTAGCTATTGGCTTTGCATTTGTGATGATTTATTACAAGACAAAGAGTTTACTTCCTTGTATTGTTACTCATAGCCTGTTTAATGCGGCAAGTGCTTTTGCTAACAAAGCAGAAATTACATCTCAAAGAAGAATTGTTTCCTGTACTTTGATTGCAATTATCGCTGGTGCATATGCATTATATATTACTTTAGTGGTTAAGAACAAAGAAACAAAATAAACAGAAGTTATTTACAACTTTCAGTTCATCTGAGTGACAAGTTCCAATTTAGAAGTTAGATTTGATGAACAATTTTAAACTATTAATAATAAAAGCAGATAAATTAACTTTATCTGCTTTTATTATTATCTAATATCAACATTAGTTTAAAACATATCCTTATCTTACAAAGTTATAATACGTATTAAGCGATCAGAAGCAAGCTCCAAGTCACTGTCATGCAATATTTATATCATTTCTATTCTCTATGCTAAAGGTAATAATTCTTCTCTTCGTTCGGAATTATTAAGAGTATTATATATATTTATTTATTTTCTCAATTAAGTATGTTATTTTATTTATCATATCTTATATTTTAAAATTAATTATGATTAGAATATATATTATTACAAATCAAAGATTGTTTTAACATTGGATAAATATGAATTTAAGGGAGTAACAATATGAATATTTATTTTGAAATAGTTAAAGAAAAAGATTATCGTAAATTTAGACAGGATGTAAAAGATGTTTTTTCTATTGCTGTTATTGAAGAGTTTGGTGATAGCTGTGATGGTGATGTTATTCCTGACGAAGATATTAACCAGTCATTATTTAATCCAAATGCAGAAGCTTATTATGTTTATGTAGATAATAAGAAGGTTGGTGGGGTTGTATTAAACATAAACACTAAAACTCATCATAATTCAATAGACTTATTATATGTTTACCCAGATTGCCATAGTAAAGGAATAGGACTTGAAATTTGGAAACATATAGAACAAAAATATCCTGAAACTAAGGTATGGGAATTAGTAACACCTTATTTTGAAAAAAGAAATATAAATTTCTATGTTAATAAATGTGGTTTCCATATTGTTGAATTCTATAATAAATATCATAAGGATAAAAAATCAGGAGATTCAGATACTGGATTTAAAGAAGAATTTTTTAGATTTGAAAAGGTAATGAAATAATAATATCTAAGTTATTAGATTTCAATTCATATAAATTGTTTTATAGCTATTTTAAACTAGTCAAGCAAAAAAGGTGGTATGCTCCACCTTTTTTATTGTGATTTTTAATATACTAATTCATCTTCTATTTGAAATTATATAATCTTATGATCCTAAGGTGCTTTGATTAAAAGCAAATAGTGCTTCATTTATTTCAAATATATTGTATTTTTTATTTTCAATAAAGTATTCAATAATAATATCGAACTTATTGCTATGGGATAGTGCAAAGCCTGCTTTTAAAAGTAAATCCTTTGTTTCGTCTAGATTTAATTTTAAAGCAATAGCAAAGGCAATTACTGTTGACTTACTAGGATTGTAATTTATATCATTTCTAATTTTAGAAAAAAGTCTCCTATCAATATTTGCTCTTTTATATGTTTCTACATCTGTCATACCTTTTTCATCTATTAGCCTTAATAGCATTTGTGAGAAAGATTCATCTACGTTGTTTAATAATTCTTCAAGTCTTCTAGGACTTGCTTCTTTAAAAACTATAGATTCTTCTATTAAACAGCTTTCCATATATCTTTCTCTATTATATGGATGCTCTTCTATATAGTTATCATCTATATATTGTTTAATTGATGAATGTAATTTACTAGATATCTTAAAGCTATCAGTATCATATATAACTAAATAAATATTAATATCATTATGTAATAGAAAATCCTGAATAACAGATAGGGCAACTCCTAAGGCTTTATCTCTAGGATATCCATAAGCACCTGTAGATATTAATGGAAAGGCTATACTTTCTAGATTATACTCTTTAACTAATTCTAGAGAATTTTTATAACAATTAGTTAATAATTCTTCCTCATTACTATTGCCACCTCTCCATATTGGACCAACAGTATGAATTATATATTTAGCAGGTAAGTTATATCCCTTAGTTATTTTTGCTTTTCCAACTTCACAACCTCCAAGAGTTCTACATTCTTCAAGAAGTTCTGGGCCTGCTGCAGCATGAATTGCTCCATCAACTCCTCCCCCTCCAAGTAATGATGTATTGGCTGCATTTACAATTGCATCTGCATGAACTTTAGTTATATCATTACGAATTATTTCTAATGGCATATTGATTTCCCCCTTTTCATAAATTCCTAAATAATAAAAAATCCATAGTGTTACTTCCTATACAAAGATAATTTTATCATAAAATATCTATATAAAGGATAATCACTATGGACTAAATATTATTAAAATCTTTTTATCTATACATGATTAAAGAGCGTAAAACCAATATAATTGATAGCAAAATTTGCAAACATATGTATCAGCCAAGTAACATATATATTTTTATATTTTTCATTGAAATAATTAAAAATCAATCCCCCAACAAATAATCCAACTATAGTTAAAAGAAATAAGCTTATATCAAACCAACCTATCATCATAGCAACATGATAAAAAGCAAATGCTAAGGAACTAAAAATATATGCAAATTTCCTAGTTGATACTTCTTTTAACTTTAGAAATGTAAATCCTCTGAAAAAGAATTCTTCTAATAGTGAGTTAATAAAAGATATGTATATTGCAACCAATAAAAAATTATTGTTGTTAACCCCTACATTTTCTGATAATGCTGCCACAATATTTGAGAAATCAAAAAAACTACCTATTATAAAATAAGCTCCCAAAATAAAAATAAATATTGCTATTCCTGATAAAACAGCAATAATTATTTCTTTTTTACTCTTTATCTTAAATAATGATGATAAATTTAACTCTCTATTATATCTTGAATATAGAAGAGGCATTATTGAAAAAAGTATAATTTTTATAAAGGACTTTATAAGATATTGCGGTCTAATAACCGCATCTATAAATCCCATTATTAAGCAACCTAGTAAAACAATTAAAATAATAGTATTCTTCTTCTTTAACATATGAAACCACCAACTCTTTTTTATTATTATACCATTTAATGTAAATATATTATAGTGATTCTTATCTTCGATATATTTTAGAGTTTCTAATAATCCATATAATCTCAAAATTTTTAAGAATAAGTACTAGCTTTATAATGTTTTACTTTCATTTATCTATATGGTGCTAATAAATTTCTAACTTAGTAATCATTCCCTCTGATACAGTGAAATGAAAATCTAATAATAGCGGATCAGGAAGACCTGTTTTATCAAAATCACCATCCACTTTAGCTGTAACAATAGTCATGTCATTTTTTTCAATAACATTTGTAGCTTCTAATCTAATTTTAGCGGCAAATTGGTGTTTTTCACTCCACTTTTGGATTTTATCTAATCCAACATATTCTTGACCTTCATCAATTACAACTGCATCCTCAGCAAAAATTGATATAAAATTTTTTTGATCTGAATTATTTGTTGTACTGAAATAAGTTTCAATAGGTTCTTGCAATTTTATTTTCATTATATATCTCCTTTATAATTGTATTTTTGATAGTATTATTCTCATCTACCTTTTTAAATATAACAATCATAACTTGACTACATCCTGTCAAGTTATAATAGCTAATAAAAAATTATATAGATTTATTATTTAATAATAGACCTCAATACATAATAATTAAATTAATTCACATAATATGACATAGTGTTGTCAAGTTATATGCTGTATATATTATATGAGGTGAAATTATGCAAATTAGTAGATTGTTTCAAATTATATATATTCTACTCGAAAAAAAATCCATAACAGCTAAAGAATTAGCAGAACATTTTGAGGTATCTGTAAGAACAATCTATAGAGATATAGATGCTCTAGCCCAAGCTGGAATTCCTATTTATTCAAGTCAAGGAAAAGGTGGAGGTATCTCTCTAATAGATAAGTTTGTACTTAATAAATCGTTAATTTCAGAAATAGAGCAAAATAAAATTCTACTTGCCCTTCAAAGTTTATCAGTAGCAGGATACCTAGAACTTGATGAAGTATTATCAAAATTAAGCATAATATTTCAAAAAAGTAATGTTAACTGGATTGAAGTAGATTTTTCTAACTGGGGAAGTAATAAAAAAGAAAATTTTAATCTTTTAAAGAATTCCATACTCCAGCAAAAAGCAATTACTTTTTCTTATTTTAGTAGCAATGGTGAAAAAAGCAATCGCCACGTTGAACCTTTTAAGCTGCTGTTTAAAGATAAAGCCTGGTATTTACAGGGATATTGCCTTCATAAAATGGAATTTAGAACGTTCAAAATAACCCGCATGATAAACATCAATATTACAGAGGAATCTTGTATTCATCTAAATTCACAAGAGTTTATATATAACTCACTTTCTGCTACACCTAAAAAACAAATTCAGTTAATACTAAGAATATCCTCCAAAGGGGCTTACCGTGTATATGATGATTTTAGTGAAGATAATATTACAGTAAATGAAGATGAGTCTTATACTGTAGTTGTCTCAATGCCTGAAGGTGAATGGCTCTATAACTATCTCCTTTCCTATGGAACAATGCTTGAAGTTATAGAACCTAAAAACATACGTAAGGAAATTGCTAGTCGTTTGGATAATATGTTGAATAAATATAATACCAAAACCTGACGTGACGTAGTCAAGTTTAATCTATTATTCTTAATATATAAAGCAAATTAACTTATAGGAGGTTATTAACTATGGAAAATTTTTTACATCTTGATATTAAGAAAGAACTTGTTGGTAAACGTGTGCTTGTAACAGGTGGAACTAAAGGTATTGGTAGAGCAATTGTCGATCGCTTACTTAATTCTGGTGCAACAATTATAACTACTGCACGAACAATGCCTGATGACTTACCTGATTCTGTTAGCTTTATTCAAGCAAATGTAAGTACAACAGAAGGCACTGAAAAAATTATAAAGGAAACGCTTGAAAGGTTTGGTGAATTGGATATTTTAATCAACAATGTGGGTGGTTCTTCATCTTCCACTGCTGGCGCATTAAATTTGAGTGACGACGACTGGCTAGAAACTTTTAATCAAAATCTTTTTTCTGCTGTACGTTTAGACCGTGGATTTCTTCCATCTATGATTAAGCAGAAAAAAGGTGTAATAATTCATATATCATCTATTCAACGAAAACTTCCTGGAATAATGACTATGCCATACTCTGCCGCTAAAGCAGCCTTAACAAATTATAGTAAAAATTTAGCTACACAGTTTGGTGGAGATGGAATAAGAATAAATACAATTGCTCCAGGATTTACAGAGACAAAAGCTGCCGAACGCCTTATTGAAAGAATGGCACAAAACTCTGGAACTGATTATAACGGTGCACGCCAAGAATTAATGGATAGCCTCGGAGGGATACCACTAGGTCGTCCAGGAAAACCTGAAGAAATTGCTGAACTAGCTGCTTTCCTTGTGTCAGACAGAGCTTCGTATATTACTGGTAGTGAACACATTATTGATGGTGGAATTATTAGAACAATCTAATGCTATCCTTATGGAGGATTTATGAGTGATTTATTAAAAGATATTTATACAATGAATTTTTTGAATGACTTTGGAGGTAAAGTACACACTGTTTATGAAAACTTTGATACGAAACAATTTGTAAATTCAGTTTTATCTGATCCATGGGATGATTTGCCACTAAAAGCACGAACACATAAAATTGCAGAAGTATTAGGAGAATATCTTCCTAAAGATTTTGAAGCTGCGCTAGAAATTTTACTTTCAATCAACGCCAGCTGCACTGGATTCCCTTACTTGTTCCTACCAAACTTTGTAGAAATATTTGGGCAACAAGAAAAATACTTCGATATTTCAATGAATGCATTAGAGCAGTTTACCCAGCAATCATCATCTGAATTTGCAATTCGTCCTTTTTTAATAAGGGAACCTGATCGTGTAATGGAATATATGATGAGATGGTCTTTACATCCAAATGAGCATGTTCGACGTTTTTCTAGTGAAGGTTGCCGTCCTCGTCTGCCTTGGGGGATTTCACTTCCAATGTTTAAAAATGACCCATCACTAGTTTTAAAAATATTAGAAAACTTGAAGTTTGATAATTCTCTTTATGTTCGAAAGAGTGTTGCTAACAACCTAAATGATATTTCAAAAGATAATCCTGATATAGTCTTAGAAACTATAAAGAAATGGATTGGCATAAATCCAAATACTGATTGGATTGTTCGCCAAGGTTGTCGTACTCTTATAAAAAAGGCTAATCCAAAAGCAATGGAACTCTTTGGCTATACAAATTTTTCAACTGATAAATCCTTGTTTAAGAATGCAACCATATCTGTTGACAAAAGAAATCTTAATATTGGTGATAGTTGTAAACTAAATTATTCCCTAGATATAGATTGGGCTACTTCCCCATATATACGGTTAGAATATGCCATAGACTTTATAAAATCAAATGGTAAATCTTCACGAAAGATATTCTTTTTGTCTGATAAAATTGTATCTAAAACTGCGCATTTACATGGAACTAAAATGCATAGCTTTGCAGACCTTACTACTCGCAGACACTACCCGGGAATTCATAAAATTGCACTTCTTATCAATGGGCAAGAGGCTGCACAAACTACATTAAATATTATAGAGGTGAAGCATGATTATAAATAATTTATTATTAAAATTAAAAATTAGAAATGATGAAAGTATTAAAAAAACACAAAATGTTCTTCTTAGTATGAAAGGAAAAATAGAAGTTTTACAAGATATACAAGTAGAAATCAACATTCGTTCAGGAGAAAGCAACTACGATATACTTCTTATTACAAAGTTTGCATCTATAGCAGACTTAGAAAAATATATCATTCATCCTGTGCACTTAGAAGTTGCTAAATTCATTGGAACTATATTAGATACTCAAGCATCTGTTTGCTACAAAGTATAAATGGTAATAAAACTACTTAAGTCATTACACATGAACAATCACTCTTAATCTTTAAAAATACAAATTAAGATATTTAGAATTAAAGCAAAGCCTCTCTGTATTAATCTTCAAAAGAATTAATACAGAGAGGTTCGATTAATTTATTTCAAAATAATAGTAGCTTAATTACATTTAATATTCTTTTTACTATAACGAAGATTCCAATCCAAATTTAATTTTTCAAGGCTAGAAAGAAATTTCTCTTTTTCATTAATATCCAAACAAGAAAACATATCACTATATAAACCTTCCATTTGAGTGCTTGCTATTACTGCTTCCTTCTTACCTTCTTTAGTTAACTTTATATCCATAGTTCTTTTGTCTTTTTTACTATCATTACGCTTAATTAAACCACTATCCTCCATCTTACTAAGGATTTCGCTAGAAATTTCTGATTTAACACCAAGCTTCTTTGTTAATTTCTTTTGAGTAATTTTCCCAACCTCATTAAGTAAAATTAGTATTTTCTTTCGGTTTACTATTTCCTTACAAATATTTCCAATTGTATATTCTGTATGTCTTAAATTTATTAATATTTTTTCATCAATATTTGATTTTTGATGATCCTCTAATTTATCAATATCTTCAGATTTTTTCTCATTATCATTAGACTTACTTGGTAATTCTATTGTTTCTGCATATTTTTTACCACGTCCACATTTTGGTTTAGCTAAACTACAATGATTTTTACAAATAGGACATACTTTTTCATCCTGCATTAATATTTCCTCCTAAGTCATTTACTCCTATATATTATAGCATGAATGTATGTAATCGATAATGAAAATCAGTGATTTTATAATAAATATATTTTAATAACTCTGTTTTAAATAATTTCAATTTATATAATAAAAAAAATGGACAATTGGTTGTCCATTTTTCAGCAATATTTTAAGATAGTCATCTAATGCGTACTCTAAATTTTCCTTTTATGCTCATTTCAAATCTTGAATAGCTTTCATTATTTTATCTGGTTTACGCCTTAATTTCCATAACTCATTATTATGGTTTATCTTTATAGCTGCATCTTTCATGTGGGAAAATGAATTATGAAGTTATAGAAGGTATTAAATAATATTGGATAAGCTATAAGAATATTAAAGATGAGCTTCATTTCTTAGGATTAGGTAAGATATCTATTATGATGAGAATACTTAAGCTAAGCGATTTAGGTATTCTCATCATACTTAAAAAGAAGGTGGCACCTTTTCTTATTATTCCCTAGAATCTTATATACTTCTTATATTAAAACTATATGTGCATTTTTATTATCAAAAGATACAACTAAAACTTCACTACCTTCAGATACTAAATTATAAAACTTTTTAGTACAATTTACCCTCCTAATTATAGTATTATCCATTGGAAATATAACATTTGTATAATAGGCTCTAGTACTTTTGCTACTTGTAGATTTATTTTCATAGAATTTAATTTTCACAACCCCATATTGAGCCTTTTTAGGTAATCCATTTCTCATTAAATATAGCTTACTACTTATATCAAATGTAGGAAATAAAAATAGTATAAATGTAATAATTACCAAAAGAGACTCTTTAGTAAAAATATTATCTCCACTTTTTATTAATTCATATACAAAAATAGCTGTAAATAAATTAATAATTAAAGCAATAAAAAGAGCAGATATATGCTTTACTCTTAATTCGCGCAATAAACTTTTAATTATTAATTTATGATCAGTATTAATAATATCATTTTTAAGATTATTCACCTTAATCTCATTATAACTACTATTCTCGCCATAAATTTCTTTTAAACTAGGTCTTTTCATCTATTCTCTCCCATTATATAAATTTACTTAAATTAAAACATCCGATATTTATTTTGTCAATTCTGCAAAAACAATATAAATATTGTAAAGTTTTAGTGTATTTTTTAGTTATCGTATGCTAATATATTCCTTGGAATATTTTTCACAAAGGAGGGTTCTTTAATGAAGAACATAATAAAACGTTTATTTATTATGCTTAGCCTAATGCTAATAATGTTCAGAGCAATCCCAGCATATGCTGAAATTTCTGAACAAGATAATTTAAAGGTTAAGTTACAAGTAGAAAATCTTGCTAATACTGACGGCGATATTAAAGCAGTATTAAAAATTACTAATGTAGGCATAAGACCTATAGATAATATTAATATTAATAGTGTCATTCCAGAAGGAATATCTATTAAAGATAAAAGTACTTTATCTAAAGAAATAGGTACAATAAATGCTGGAGAAACTATAACTCATGAATTTTATTGTAAAATTGATAAAGCAATAATAAATGATGAAGACTTTGATAATAATATCGGTAATGAAAACGATGAAAACAACACTAATAATGAAAATGTTGGCAACAATGATAATCAAGAAAATAATCCACCTGTACTAGATAGTAATACTGATGATGAAGTTCAAACAGGCGATAGCAATACTATTATAATTTCAACAATAGCACTTGTTATTTCTGCAAGTTTAATTATTGTTCTATTAAAGAAAAAAAATACTAGAAGTAAAAAATTTATATCAATGTTACTTTGTTTATCATTACTAACATCATTATTTCAAGGTGTTGTAGTACAAGCTGATGAAAATAATAAAAAAGATATATCTATAAAAGAAACTATAACAATAGATAATAAAGACTATACTTTTGAAATAATAGTTAATTATGAAACATCATCAAATAAAGTTGCTCCATCAGGTGCAATAATAACAAGAGGTCAATGGATTTCTAACCTTGTTGAGATATTAGATTTAAAAAATCAACATGAAATAAATTGGGATGCTAATATAGCTTATCCATTTAATGATATTGAAGGAACCCAATACGAAGAAGATATTTTATATGCTTATGTTAATTCTATTTTAGTTGATCAAGATGAATCCTTTAATCCTGATGCTCCTGCAACACGTGAATTTGCAACTGTTACATCTGTAAAAGCTTTAGGATTCGCAGGAGATACAGATATTGTATGTAATGATATAAGTGATATAACTTATTCAAAGGAAATAGAAGTAGCTGTTTCACTTGGTTTAATACCTCTAGAAAAAAATAATTTTTATCCACTTAGAAATTTAACTGAATCAGAAGCTCAGTATATTACTGAAGGAATACAAGCTGTATTAAAAAGCTCTGAAATAGATGAAAATTATGATAATACTTTTGAATACAAAGAAGGTGTTATTGAATTAGATGATACTACTGTATATGAAGTAAATGGTGAAACTATCACATTTAACACAGATGATACAGTTAGCAATTTAAATATTGGAGATATAATAGTTCTTCCAAACGAAACACCTTATAAGATTACAAAAGTAACTGTTAATGATGGTAAAGTAGTAGTTGAAACAGAAGAACCTAAAATTGAAGAAACTCTAGAATATATTGATGTACAAGGTTATGCTACAGGTGATTTCTCTAACTTTATTCCTGAAGAAGGTGTTGAAGTTATTGAAAATACTACACAAGATTCTAGAATCAACTTAGATATGGAAGGTTCTAGCCCAAATCTAGGTTCTTATACTTTAAAAATTAAAAAAGAAATAGGTAATGGCGAAATTTCAGGAGAAGTTAAACTAGTCCTTCCTAAAATTGAATATAAAGTAGATATGGATATAAATTTCCTAGATATTGATATTAATAATGTATATTTCAAAATTTCAGATGAAACAGAAACTGCATTATCAGTACGTTTAGGTGTTGACGATGATAGTTTTCCGACTGGACCTAGACTAATTGATTTAGGTAAGCTACCTGTATACGGTATACCTGGTGCTGCTGCAGTGGTAAAAATAGCATTATATTATGATATTAGCGGCTCTGTTCAATTAGTCTTCTCTACTGAGAAAACAAACGGTATTCAAGTTCTAAACAATAAAGTGAGAGGAATTAATACAGCAAAATTTAATATTAGTGATATTAATGAATTAAATATTGAAGGAAAAATAGGTCCTAAGCTTTCAGGATTATTAGAAATTTGTTCTACATGGAATTTAATTGATTTTTCAGTTAGCGGTGGTTTAGGTGCTAATGTAATAATAACACCTCATCCAAGTATGATTTGTTCGGATGCTACCATTTTTGGATTTTTAGAATTAACAGCATTAGATGAATGTAAACTAAAAGATTGGTTAGAACTATCATATACTTTAAATGCATGGGATTCTGATACTAGTCCATTTAAGAAAAATCTTCATTTTGAAAATCTAAATAAAGTTCCTAATTGTACCTACGGTGAAGGAACTATAAAAGGAACAATAGCTCAAGCTGGAAATAGAAATGTATTCTTAAAAGATGCTTTAATACAAGTTTACAATAACAATAGCAGTAACAATGCTCCAATATTAGAAACTACAAGCGATATTAATGGTCAATATGAACTATCACTTAATGCAGGTACTTATAAAGTTAAGATATCTAAAAATGGTTATATTTCATTTGAAAGTATAGAAGTTGTTGTAAATGGAGAAGAAACTTATCTTGAAACCTATTTAATGGTAGGACAAGGTGCTGATGGAGAAGTAGGAACTGCTGGTGGTATAATCACTAATGCTGTAACTGGAGAAAGTATTTCAGATACTATTATTAATGTACGTGCTGGATGGAATAATTTATCTGGAGACCCATTATTAAAAACAGTAACAAATTATGAAGGTAGATATGAAATAATACTACCACTTGGAAATTATACTGTAGAAATGATTAAAGACGGATACATTACTAAACATTTTAATATCTATGTTATGTCTGGTAATTCATTAAATCAAAATAATACACTTGTTCCAAATTCAAGTGACATTCAACCTAGTGATTTAAGAGTAGTATTAACCTGGGGAGAAACACCTGAAGATTTAGATTCACATCTTGTTGGACCAACTGTAGATGGTACTGATACTTTCCATATTTATTATAACAATAAAAAATATTTTGAAAACGGAACTCTTTATGCAGATTTAGATTTAGATGATAGAGATTCTTACGGACCAGAAACAACAACAGTATATAAAATGAATGATGAAGGTACTTATAGCTTCTATGTTCATGATTATAGTAATAGAAATTCTTCATCTAGTGTTGATATGTCTAATTCAGGAGCTAAAGTAGATGTTTATATCGGTGAAACTTTACATGCTACTTATAATATACCAACTAATACTGCTGGCACATACTGGCACGTTTTTGATTTTGATGCTTCAACAAAAGTAATTAAACCTATAAATAACTTTGTTGATAAAATAAACTTAAATTCATCCATGTATAACCTTAATGAAAGAGCTAATATAAACGAAGATTCTTTACAAGATTTTGATATGCCTGTAAAAACTGAAGAAATAGAAGAAAAGTTAGCAAGCTAATATTTTTATTTCTTATTATTTGATAAAACACATTAAATTATATTAATTTTATAATTGGGTTATATATATTTTCATTTTGAATTTATATATAACCCATTATTAATATAAAAATAACTCCAAGTAGTTGTAGTATTACTTCTGCTTGGAGTTTAACTTTAATATACTTAAAATTTAAATTACACTATCAAATAGTAACTATATTCATTTTATCATTTTTATAAATATTTAAATTATTTTTCTCAATTTTTCTTAAAACTGGGTACTTATTTTATGACAGGGTAATTAAGAAATATTTTTTGGAGGTAATTAATATGAAATACTCATTTTTAGGTTATAATGTGAAAAAAATTATGGAGTTTGATTTAGATGTGAAGGATTTAGCTATCCTTAGGTATTTTGATGATTTTATGGAAAGTGGGAAGATGAATTATGAAATTATAGAAGGTATTAAATATTATTGGATAAGCTATAAGAATATTGAAGATGAACTTCCTTTCTTAGGGTTAGGTAAGAGATCTATTATGATGAGAATGCTTAAGCTAAGAGATTTAGGTATTTTATCTCATTATACTAAAAAGGAAGGTGGCACCTTTTCTTATTATGCTTTAGGGGAAAAGTACAAGGAGTTATTATATGTTAATAAAAGTAATGATAAGCATAATGATGATAATACAAATAGCAATACAGTTAAGAAACAAACAGATAACTATAATAATAAGTCTGTTACTAATAATGAAGAGGCTGTACAAAATCATCAACAAAACTATGATAATTTTAGTGATTTAGAACACATAGAACATAAAAATGAAGAGCCTGTGTATAAAAATATGAATAGAGGTTGTTCAGAGAAATGTTCAACAAATATCCATCTATTAAATAATTCATCTACTAAATTAAACAATCTATATAATAATATAAAAGAAAAAATAAATAGTATTATAAATTATTTAAATATAAAGGCTGGCTCTATGTACAAGTCTACTAATTCTAAAACTATAAATTTAGTTAAGTCTAGACTAAAAGAAGGCTTTACTGTAGATGATTTTAAAACTGTTATAGATAAAAAAATAAAAGCTTGGAAGGGAACTCTATTTGAGCAATACTTAACTCCTTTTACTCTCTTTGGTGATAAGTTTGAAATTTATTTAAATCAAAATGTCCCTACTACTTCAAGTACTAATAGCAATAATTCCTATGAGCCTAAAAATAATTATAAAAACAATAAAAGTCTTAGATTCCATAACTTTAAGGGAAGAGACTATGATTATGATGCCCTAGAAAAGAAACTTTTAGGATGGGACTAATAGCTAGTATTTTTAATTATATAAATAATAACTTTCTTAAGTTATCATATAAATATAAATATGATTAAAAGGGGAGAATTTTATGATACTTGAAGAATTTGATGAAAATAAAATTGCTGTAATTAATGCAACTGATATTATTAAGCCCATTGATTTTTTTCCTAAGGTTGCAGTTTCATGTTTTGCACGAACTACCTTTAATAGATTGGTAAAGGAGCTTAAAGGTGTTAAAATAACTTCAACTTATATAGCAAATATGGAAATTCCTATTTACAAAGTAAATTACCATGGACTTGAAGTAGCTTTGTTTATGTCTTATGTTGGTGCTCCAGGTTGTGTTGCAGTAATAGAAGATATTTTTGCAATGGGTACTGAAAAATTGATTCTTTTCGGAACTTGTGGTGTTTTGGACTCATCTATAGAGGATTGTTCAATAATTATTCCTAATATGGCAATGAGAGATGAAGGAACTAGTTTTCATTACTCCCCACCTTCAGATGAGATAGCTGTAAATCCTAAGTATATAGATATATTTACAAATATATTGGACAACTACAAACTAAAATACCGTATAGGAAAAGTATGGACTACAGATGCAATGTATAGAGAAACTCGTAATAAGGTTAATTTAAGAAAAGCTCAAGGATGTATCTGTGTAGATATGGAATGTTCAGCAATTGCTGCTCTTGCACAATTTAGAGGAAAAGATATATTTCACTTTTTCTACGCAGCAGATAATTTGGATTCTGAAGAGTGGGATGAAAGAAGTTTATCGAATGATTCTAACCCATTACAAAAAGACAGGATTGCTACACTTGCTATGGAATTAGCCTTATGTATTGGTGATAAATAACTAATCTATGATTATATAAATAGTTTGAAATTAAAAATTTAATATATTTATAAAAAACGTGTATTTTACTTATATGGATAAACTTGGAGGAGTTTGATATTATTATATATATTAAATTTTTGGAGGACAACTATAGTGTTAGCATATCAGATAGGGATTTTTCTTATAATAATTATTTCTTCTTTCTTTGGGTTTAGAGCTTTATTAACTGCTGTAGCTTTTATAATATTATTCAGTTTATCAAATATTTTTACAGCAGCCTTATTAGTGATTCAATTAACAACTATAGCAGTTTCAACCTGTATTGGAGCTGTAATTAGTTCTATAATTCTTATAAAAGAAATACCCAATTACCTTGTACAGGGAAGACTGTATATTGAAAATTCATCTTTTGACTTTATGCCTAGCTTTATTTTGGTAAATTGCATAAGAGGATTCATAGCTATAGGGTTATTTTCATTACAAATCATTTTTGATAATTTATATATAAGTAGTGATTTTATTAATACAATTTTAATATTATTTATATTAGGAGTTATATTCTTTATATTTATTATAGGTAAAAAAATTAAATATAAGCCAAATTCTTTTATACAAAAGGCAAGTTTTACTAGCTTTATTATAGCTTGTGGAAGTGTGTATCTTGGCTATAGGGTTGTAATTAATTTAGCACCTTATATTATTAGGTTATAATATAAAAAAGTTAGATAAGTAAGAGTATCCAGATTAATTGGATACTTTTTTTATTTTATAAATAATTTTCAAAAACTTTTAAAATCATTTTTCTCCTTCGTATATAAGATATGAGGAGGTGATAATATGGCAGCAAGTTCAGTATTAGTTGGAAATGCTTTAGGAGTAAGCTATCAAATTGGAGTTGATTCTAAAGGAAATGATGTTTTTAAGGGCCAAAGCTTTAAGAACATTTCAGCTACTGCAACAGATGACGATCTAGTTGCATTATCTGATTCTATAGAAGGAATATTAGAGTATACTATTTCTACTATAAAAAAAGAGCAAACTTATATAGTAACTAGAGGTTAACATTAATTAATTAATTAATCAATCTATCTATTACTTTTTACCTATTAGTTATTCCCTATTATCTATTACCTATAAAGAATGGAGGTTATTGAATGATTGCAAGAACTGCAAGTATGAGTTTTAAGGATGCAGCTGGTAAAAAACATACCGTTGCTGTTAGAGATATAAAAGAAAATGTTGATAATTTAGCTATAGTAGCTCTTATGGATACTATTATAAATAAAAAGCTTATTAAAACTGAAGCTGGAGATTTAGTTGAAAAGCAAGCCGCTCAAATAGTTGTTAAAGATACAACTGAAGTTAAATTTTAATATACAAACCTAGGGAGCTGTAAATGCAGCACCTTAGGTTATTTGTTTATATTTATTATATATTTTAATTTTAGTTTTAATCTTCCTTTTATTAAATTATATTATTTATTATCAAATCTATCTACCTTAAATAGTTCCAAGTCCTTATCTACTTCACCTAAATATAATTTACTTAACATCATTCCACCTAAAATAGCAAATAAAATACCATTTGCTCCATAGCCTAAGCAATACCATAGCTTTTTATTATTAGGGTCCTTACCTAAAAAACCTAAGTTATCTGGTGTAGAGGCAAAGGCACCACAGTATCTATATTCTATTTCTATATTTAATTTAGGAAATAAGTTTTTTAGTCTTTGTTCTAATTTTTCATAGCTTTTATTGCATAGCTCTTCATTAAATATATCTGGTAAAAAATTTATATCTTCTCCTCCAATTATTAACCTATTATCCTCTGTTGTTCTAAAATAATTGTAAGGATCTTCATTATCTCTAATAACAGTATTTTTATAAATATCCTCTATATTGTTTATTGGTTTTGTTGCAATATTAAAAGCTGTAGTTTTAACTCCAAAATTTCTTTTTGTAAAAAGAGTTGTATTATAGCCAGTAGCTACAATAAGTATTTTCCCTTTAACTTTATGACCATAAACTGTTTCAGCTACTACATTTTCATCATTATATTCAATTCTTACAACTTCGGTATTTTCAAATACTTTTAATCCCTTTTTACAGCTTACATCTAATAAGGCATGAGTATATCTAAATGGATCAAATTGTGCTCCTCCATTTTTACTTAATACACCTGCTTCTATATCTAATGAAAAAGGATTATTATCTTTATAAATAAATTCTACATCTAACCCTCCTGATTTTCTTATCTTATATTCTTCCTCCATTTCTTTTATTTCTAATTTTTTTGCTGTATATAAAAAGCTATCTACTCTCTTAAAATCACAGGTATTACCATATTCCTTTATAAATTCTTCAATTTCATCTATTGCCTTTAATCCTAATTTATAAGATTTTATAATATTATCTATAGAGGTGTACTCTTCTACCACTAAAGCATTACTATCAAGTTCATATTGAAGAAGAGATGTTGTTATACTAGTGCTGCCATGAGCTATTCTTGATTTTTCTAAAATAACAGCATCTATATTATTTTTAGTAAAATAATATCCTATAATTGCTCCTGTTACTCCTCCACCTACTATTATTACTTCTGTATCTATATCTTTTGTTAAATATTTATATTGTTTATCTAAGTTATTAATTTTAGTGAAAATGCAGTCACCTTGCACATATTGAGTATTAATAATAATCCCCTACCTTCTTGTAATATCTAATTTCTATATTTGCTTATAGTTGATATTTTTATTTCGGACATTATTATTTTTTTAAAATTTCTTTTTATTTATACTCTCAAATCTTTTAAATATATTTGCAGTTCCTTGATACATAGCTTATCCCTTTCTATTTACCTCCTATAAAAAAATTGAAAATGTATAAAAGAGCAGACAAAAATTTTATCTGCTCTTTTATTATGTAAGTAAAAATATATTTTTAGTTTATAGGAACTATTATCTTTGCTACCTTTTGAGAACCCCTTTTAAAAGTAATATTTAAGTTTTTACTATCACTATTAACTGCAAATGTTGCACTAGCTTTACACTTGCCTCCTACAGGAGTATCCTTTGGCATTCTATTATCATCATATACAGGATATGTACTAAGCACATTGCCTTCATCATCTAAAACCTGAAAAGCATATTCGTCAATATAAAGATCATCTCCACTACTTTCACCAAAGCTTATATTTTCGTAACTATAATCTAAAATTACTACATGCTTAACTTCTATTTCGGAAAACTCATTTCTTTCCTCTGTTGCTCTTGCACCCTCAATAGTTATTGTATAATTTCCATTTTCAGTTTCTACTGTGAATGGAGTATTCAAAGTCATTTCTTGAGTAGCTACTGCTTTTTCTTGATTTTCATCTGTATTGCCACCAAAAGTATTTTCATCAACTCCTAATAACAATTTTAATAGAACATTATCATCCTTTATCTTCCATTCACCGTCAACCTTAGTTAATTCAACATCTAATGTTCTTTCGCTATAAGTTACTTCATCTAAATATTTATTAAGTAAACTATCATAGTAAGCATTACTTTCCTCTTCAGTCATTTCAACTCCTGAAAATGCTTGTGCTAAAGAATAACTAAAAGCTTCTTGAATAACCTTTCCTAAAACAGTGTTAAAATCTATGCCCTTTACAGTAGCATTTACCTTTGCACTATCTCCGTCAATGGTTTCTCCATTTATTTTATAAGTTATTCCTTTAACTTTTTCTAATAGTTTATTTTGTGTTTCTTCTGACATGTTGCTATCATCTATGTTATCTTCTGTTCCATTTTCTGATTCTTCTGCTTTAACAACTAAGTTTCCAATATCAGCTTGTCCTTTTTGAACATTTTGAAAATACTCATTTACTACATCTGTTGGGCTTTGTTTCCCACATCCATATAGTGATACTGTTGATAGTATTAAAACTAATACTAATGATAATTTTTTTATAATTTTCATTAAACATGCCCCTTTCCATAAAATATTATCTAGGCACTTTAATTGTAGTCCTGCTAATTTATATAGTCAATATTCTGAAAAATAAACCTACAAATACTTTGGATTTAAGTCCGATATTGGTGTACTCATATAAAAATTATAAGAAACTTACAAAAAAAGAGCTAAGCAATTATTCTGCTTAACTCTTTTAAGTAGTTATATTTTTATTAATTATTAAATTGTTTAATTATTTTTCTATTGAAAATTGTCTTCTTGGATTATATATAAGCATCTTGTCAATATCCTCTTGAGATATACCATTTTCAAGTAGTCTAGGTACAAAGATATCTAAAATGTAATTATGTCCATATCCACCACCATATTGAGGCCACATTGAAGCTCTTCCATTATCTCCACCTAACATGATATTATCTGCAAACCCAGCATCACACATTCCTTTTATCAATTCAATTAAAACTGAATCTGGCCAATATTTTGCTCTTGATGGTCCATCATATCCTAAAGTTACACCTTGGCTAGCCATCTTTTTATGATATTGAAGATCTGGATTTCTATCTACATGTCCTAATGTAACCCTAGTAGGATTAACACCAAACTTCTTAACTAGTTCTATCACCTCTAAACCCATAGTTCCTCTTTCAGTATGAGTTGATATTGGTGCTCCAGTTTCTCTTGATGCTATACACGCTGCTTCTAAAACCTTAAGTTCCATTGGTCTTATGCAATTATAATGAGTTGCAGCTTTAATAACTCCTGCCTTAGATTTACTTCTTGTTATAATAGGTCCACTATAATTATTAATTTCTATTCCCTCTTCTATTTCTTCAATTATCAATCTTGCTACATCCTTTAAGTCATATTTATTAACCCAATGTTCAGCATCATAATATATTGCTCTTTGGAAGCCTGTACAGGAAATTAAATTAATCTTTGATTTTTCGGAAATCTCTCTTAGCATTTCAATTTGCCTTCCACAATCAATTGGATTCATATCTACAAGCATGTCCCATCCAGCCTTCTTAGCAGATATCATAGCATAAATAGCATAATCAACTCTATCTAACCTTAAGTCTCTATCTGCTTTTTCTTCTCCGCCTCCAATAGTTATTAAGTGATCATGATAGTTTGTAATACCAATCTCTTCAGGATTTTTTCGCCCTAGTATAGTTTCAATATATTTCATATGTTATTCCCCCTAACAATTTTCATCAATGTTCTAATTCTTTCTTCATCCATTGAATTAGAAGAATTTCCATCAACCTTTATACAGGTTGCAATACAACAGCCATCTGCAATATCTAATATATCTCTAACATTATCAAAGTTTACTCCAGTATTTGCTATAATAGGAAAGTCTCCAACAGTATTTTTTATATTTTTAATCTCTTCATAAGGTGCTTGCACACCTGCCATCACTCCTGATACACATAAAGCATCAACTAATGAGCTTTTTGTAACAGTTTTTGCTCTAAGATTTATATCTCGCTTATCAAGAGAAAATGAAAATTCTGGTGATAAATTAGTTAATATTTTTATATTGTCAGCTTTTATCTTTTTCTTATAATTAATTATTTCTTCTATGTTAGGGCAATACATTCCATAGTCTCCACAAAAAGTTCCACATGCTACTCCTCTTATAAAAGACGCTCCTGTAGATAAGGCAATAGCTAAGGCAGCTTTAGGATCCCATTGAACATCGATTCCAAATGGAATAACTTCATTATCTCTTAAACACTCATTTACTATTGAAGTCATGCAAGATATTATATGGGGTTCAACTTGCTTTGAATATGGCTTATCATATTCGTTACAAAAAATCACACCTGATATGCCTCCTTTTACAAGACTAATGTAGTCATCTCTAGCAAGCTTCATAATTCCTTCTAGCCCCATTTCACTATCATAAAGTGCTGTACCTGGCAATGCTCTAATATGAAGGATTCCTATTACAGGTTTTTCTTCTCCAAATATTTCTTTAAGCCACATTTTATCCTCCTTTCTTACAAAATAAAATTATTTATATCATTCTATATTTAAAGCAACTTTAATCTTTTCTTTTAATGCTTTTACATCAGTAAAATTTGTAGTTTTTATTAATATCATCCCTTCTCTTTCTCCTATAGTTTTAGCTAAAGAAGGTGTAGTGATGCAAACATCTGGGTGACATCCCTTAAATTGACCTGCATCAACACACTTAATATCAGCCTCAATACCAAGTTCCTTGAAAGCTTTTTCTACTGTAATTTTCAATATTAAACTTGAGCCCATTCCATTTATACATACTGTGGTTACCTTTAACATCAATACTAACCCCCTAATATTTATCCTCATTATTTTTTATAATTTCTTTGATTTTTTCTAAGCTATCCGCTTTTTTTATTTCATTAACAAAATTTTTGTTCATTAACATATAAGCAATTTTTTGTATAGATTGAATATGATTGTCAGATGAAATAGCAGAAAATGTTATACATACATGTACTGGATTATTAATATGATCTCCAAAAGTTATTGGATTAGATAATTTCATAAAATGAAAAGCATTTTTAATAGCTCCATGTGCAGGAGAACTATGAAGTAAAACTAGTCCTGGCACTATCAACATATAAAACTCATTTTCTATTAAATCAGTTTTTATATATTGAAAATAATCTTTAGTAGCATATCCATTAGATACAAAAACAGCTTGTAAATAATCTATTACCTCTTCCCAATTTTTATATTTTGTATCATTGACTTCGATAATATCAAATAAATCGCTTCTTTCAGTTAATAAATTACTACTCATTGGCTATAATCACCTCTATTCCTCTACTTTCAAATTGGTTTCTATCTTCGGACGTAATAGTATCATCAGTTATAATCTTACTAATAACATCAATATCTGCTAAAAATGCATGTTTTGCTTCTCCAATTTTAGTAGAGTCAGCTAGTAATATTACTTCTTTAGCTCTGTCAATAAGGACTCTTTTCACTAAAGCATCATTGATATTATATAAAGTTAATCCACACTTAAAAGAAATACCAGCAACCCCTATAAACACTTTATCTAAAATATATTCGTTTATAGTTCTAATTGCATTGTGTCCTATTAAAGACTTATCTTTTCTTGATAGTTCCCCTCCAGTACAAATTACGTTAATATTTTCTGCATCTATTAATTCAGTAACAACAGGTATAGAAGCTGTAACCACATTTAGATTTGGAATATGCTTAATATATTTTGAAAGTTGATAGGAAGTTGTTCCAATATCTATACCGATAGAATCTCCAGATGTTATATAAGAAGCGGCTTTTTTAGCAATTAATTTTTTTATTTCTGTTTCTCTCTCATTTCTAATGTCAAATTTAAATTCTAAGCCTACCTTATCATCATATAAAATAGCCCCTCCATGAGAGCGTTTTATAAGCCCCTCTTCACTAAGAAGGTCTAAGTCTCTTCTTATAGTTACAACGCTAGTTTTTAATTCTTGTGATAGACTCTGTACTGAAACAGCTTTTTTATTTTTAATTATTTCTAATATCACCCTTCTTCTTTCATCTGCAATCATATTCCACTCCTCTATTCTTGATAAATACTATTTACTACGTAATTCCTTTACTTTTTCCATGAAATTTCTAACTCTTTCTTCACTTACTTCATTATAAAATTGACCATCTCTCTTAAAGTGCGTACCTATTACGCATCCATCTGCTATTTTTAATTGCTCTTCTACGTTATTGATATTTACTCCAGTATTAACAAAGACTGGAGTACTTACAACTTCATCTTTTACTCTTTTTAAAACTTGAGTATCCGTAGCTGATCCTGCAGTAAGTCCAGATACACATAAAGCATCTGGTTTATTATTAAAAACAGTAGTTTTTGCTATTGCTTCTATGTCTCTATCTGCTAAGTATTTAGCAGCCTCAGGTACAATATTAAATAATGCTCTTACTTTATTAGCCCCAATACTATGCTTATGCCTAATAACTTCTCCATAATTGGTGTTCCATAAACCAAAATCACTTGCATAGACCCCAGTAAATATCTCTCTAACGAACTTTGCATCCACACTTACTGCTAAATCAAATGTCTTATACGGATCCCAAAGTACATCTACCCCATATGGAATACTTATGTCTTTTTTTAATTCTCCAATTACTCTTCCCATAGCTGCTATTGTAACAGGCTTTACTTCTGTTAAATAAGGTAAACTAAATTCATTTGAAAACATTACTGCATCTACACCACCATTTTGTAATGCAAGCAAATCTTTTCTAGCACACTCAACTACATATTCCATCCCCTTATCAGCATCATATTCAGGATCTCCTGGTAATGGTTTTAAGTGACACATTGCGATAATAGGTTTTTCAACATTGAAAACTTCTTTAATCCACATATATTAAACCTCCATAAAACTAATGCCTATAAGTAAAGCTATTAATTATTCTTCTTCAGCGAAGTATTTCTTTAGAGGAATACATGCTAGTACATATATAGCTACTAAAAGAATAACAAATACCCAAACATTTCCTAGCACCTTCATAATTGATACTAATATTGCCATTGTTGATCCAAAGTCTGTATTACCATATGTTGCTCCCAGTGTTGATAGACCTGATACTCCAGTAAATATTACTCCACCTAAAATTTGAACTACACCTATTACTAATCCTGAAATTAAAGCAGATTTTTTACCGCCATATTTAAAACCAAATACCCCTGCTATACCACCATCAAAGAAAGTAGCTATAATACCAGGTATCATTAGTGTTTTTGATCCTACAGCTAATAAAATGAAGAATCCTATAAATTCTCCAATAAATGCTCCTAAGAAACCAAGGATAGCTGCAAAAGGAGCAAGTGGATAAAATACAGGCATGTCCACGCTAGGTACTGCACCTGGAACTAATTTATCAGATATACCTTTAAATGCTGGAACAAGTTCTGCAATCATCATTCTTACACCTGATAATAAAACTACAATACCAACAGTAAAACTAGCACCTAACTCTAAAGTGAAAACAACCCAGTTTGCAGTACCAGCCATTTCTTGAATAGCTTCTCTACCTGCTAATAAAGATCCTCCACCTAATACTATTGTCATTAATAAACATGTAACTACTGTAGAATCATTAAATAACCTTGTTAATGAAGAAAATCTACCTGTTTGATTAGAATCTTCTTCGTCCTCTTCAAAAAGCTTTGGATTTTTTTCGTCATATTTACCTAATAACATTCCTATTCTTGAACTTATTACAGCTGCCATACCAGAAATATGTCCTAATGTAAAACTATTTCCTGCAAAAGGCTTAGAATATCTGTATGTCCAAGCTGGCATAACAGTCCAATAAATACCACAGAAAATACTACATACTATTAGTAATGTAGTTCCTTCAACTCCAAAGAACCAATGAACTAACCAAACTGTAAGTGTAGCAAAGGCTAACATTGTATGAGCTGTTAAGAAAACTACTTTTAATGGTCCAAACTTAGCTAATAGTAAATTAATTATGAATCCGAACAACATAACAGTCGGTACTATTGCAACTAATTCTGGTATAGTATTATTAATTGCAGCCATACCTGAATAGTTTTCTGTAATTATTCCTGATATGCCAAAATGACCTTTTAGCATTTCCATAACTGGTTTATATGCAGCTTGTAATAAAGTTGATCCTTGCTTAAGTATCATAACCCCTACAATAGCTTTAACTACTCCACTAACTACATCCACTGGTTTTTTCTTTTGTAATAAAAGTCCTATCAAAACTACAATCCCCATTACTAATTCTATTTGACCAGCAATAGTCTTAAAAATCGTTGTTATAACATTTAAAAATTCCATAATGAACCTCCTAAATTATTATATTAATTTTATTAAGTTTTCTAGTTCTTCTATCCAATTGTCTAAGAATTTCTCACCTTTTTCTTTAGTTGCTTTTGTAGCATCTCCAAAAACTCCACTTTCACAAAACTCAATCCAAGGCTTAGGTTTTATGTCAACATCATAAGGTATATCTGGATATTCACAAACAGCTTTATCCATATCAACGGTGCTTGAATCTATATGGAGCACTATAGATGTTTCAATTTCTCCTGAATGAAAACCACTGTTATTCCATAACTCAGTTTCCATTATTCCATTTCCATTTTTCTTTAGATTCATATAGCTCATGTAATAAACATTGGAGAAACCATTTTCATCAAATAGTTCTCTTGCAGCAATTTTTGCAGGTGCGGTATTCCCCCAATGACTAGAAAAAAGAATTATATTTTTAGCTCCTTTTTTTTCTAGACTGCACACTATATCCTTAACTACTTCTATAAAAGTTCTTTCTTTTAAGGATATAGTTCCAGGAAAATCTTTTGCAGACCATACTTGTCCATACGGTAATATTGGTAACACTACACAATCTGTTTGCATTGCTAATCTTTTAGATACATATCTTCCTACTATATTATCTGTATCAAGGGTCATATGATACCCATGCTGTTCAGTAGAGCCTAGGGGAAGAATAACTGCCTTAGCTTCTTTAATTCTTATATCTGCCTCCTTCCATGTCATTTCACTAATTAAATACTTTTTCATTTCACACCTCCTTTATTAATTTAAATTTTTATTATGTAAAAATTTTTAGTAGACAAATTAACTTTTTCTTTATCTTTCTTTTATTTTCTTTTATTTTCTTTTGTTACTTATATTATACATTTATTGACTGAATTGAGTCAATATTCTGTCTATTTTTATTCCTTATTTTTCATTTTATTTTCCTTATTATTAACTTTTTTTAATTAATAATCTTATATTTACCTCTTTTTAAACTCAAGAAAGAACTTATAACTCATAAAAAAAGAAAAGAGTTAAGCGCCGTACTGCTTAACTCTTATATCTATAGAATATTTTAAACAAAATGATTAATCTATTCACTTTTTATATTATGTGAAAATTAAATGTTATACTTTTAAATATCCACGGAATCCTCTTGCAGCATAGTATGAGTCTGCTCCATTATGATAAACAAAAACAGTATCATAACGTCTATCACAGAAAATAGCCCCGCCTTTTTTTCTAATATTATCTGGAGTTTTGACCCAACTAGATGTTTTAACATCAAAACTTCCAAACTTCTGTAGCTCTCTATATTGCTCTTCTGTTAAAATTTCAATTCCCATATCTGAAGCCATATCAATAGCAGTATTTTGTGGTTTATTTTGTTTTCTTGACTCTAATGCTTCACGATCATAGCAAACACTTCTACGTCCTTTAGGACTTTCTGCTGAACAATCATAAAAAACATATTCATCATTCTTATTATCATAACCAATAACATCTGGTTCACCACCAGTTACTTCCATTTGATGAAGGGACCATAATTTTTCAATATTAGCTTCTAGCTTTGCTTGTACTTTAGACCATTCAATTTCATTATGACGATTCATATTTTTCTCAAAACGAGCTTTCAATATTCCAAGTATTTCTTCATGTTCTTCAAGTGACAAGTTACCTTTTTTATTTTCCATAATAAAGCCTCCTCATATAATATATTTATATTTGAAATAATTCTAATTAAGTTTGATTATCAAATATTTTTAATAATCATATCAAATGCATTTTATAGAATCAAGCTTTATTTATAATTTTTTATAAATCTTCATTGCAAATATATACGCAACAACTATTATTCCTACACACCAAGCCAAAGCTGTCCATATCTCATTTCCTACTGGCTGATTTTCTAATAAGTTACGAATAGCTTCTACTATAGGAGTTACAGGTTGATTTTCTGCAAAAGCACGCACTACTGAAGGCATTGTATCTGTTGGTACAAAGGCAGAACTAATAAATGGTAGAAATATTATTGGATAAGAGAATGCCCCTGCACCATCTGGTGTTTTAGCAGCAAGTCCTGCAATAATAGCAATCCAAGTCATAGCAAGTGTAAATACTCCAAGAATTCCAAAGACTGCTAACCATTCTAAGATTCCTGCTGAAGAACGGAAGCCCATTAATAATGCAACAAGTATAATCACTACTACAGAAATTCCATTAGAAATTAATGAAGTTAATACATGTCCCCATAACACTGTAGAACGAGCAATTGGCATAGAGTGAAAACGCTCAAAGATACCACGCTCTTTATCCATAAACAAACGGTAAGATACATATGCAATCCCGCTACCTATAGCCATTAACATTATACCTGGCAGTAGATAATTAACATACCTCTCTGTACCTGTTTGTATCGCACCTCCAAATACGTAAACGAATAGTAACATCATCGCAATTGGTGTAATACAAACTGTAATAATTGTATCCATACTTCTAAAAATATGACGCATAGAACGTCCAAACATAACACTCATATCTTTTAAAAAATGTTTATTAGTTGATTCCATCTATTTCTCCCCCTTTTTACCTATGATTGCTAAAAATATTTCTTCTAATGTAGGTTCTTTTTCAACATATTCAACTTTTGCAGGTGGGAATATTTTTTTCAATCCTTCTAGTGTATCTAGAGCAATGATTTTTCCTCCATGAAGAATAGCTATTTTATCTGCAAGTTGTTCTGCTTCTTCTAAATATTGAGTTGTTAAGAATACTGTAGTTCCTGAATTGGTTAACTCCTTTACAATCTTCCAAACTTCTAAACGTGCTTCTGGATCTAGACCTGTTGTAGGTTCATCTAGGAAAATAATCTTTGGATTTCCAACAAGGCTCATTGCTATATCAATTCTTCTTTTCATACCTCCAGAGTACGTCCCCACTCTACGATCTGCTGCCTCTGACATACCAAACCTATTAATTAATTCATCCGCTACTACATCGGGATTTTTAAGATGTCTAAGCTTTGCTATCATTTGAAGATTTTCACGACCAGTTAAAATTTCATCAATAGCAGCAAACTGACCAGTAAGACTAATAGAAGCTCTAATGTCACCTGGATTTTTTTCAATATCGAAACCATTAATTACAACACTTCCAGCATCTGCCTTGAGTAAAGTAGACATGATTTTAATTATCGTTGTTTTTCCTGCTCCATTAGATCCTAGTAGTGCAAAGATGCCTCCCTGCTCTACTTCAAAATCTACGCCTTTTAGTACTTCTACATTTTTGTAGGATTTCTTTACTCCTTTAATTTGTATGATATTTTTTTTCATTTTCTTTTCCCCCTCTATATATAATAAACTTTCTTAAAGCTTAATCTAATCCATTTTCTGAATCCTGAATTAGCTATAAAAAAGAGCCGATAACTGTGAATATTATTATTTCACATGTTATCGGCTCTGCGTCTTAGCGTCTGGCTCTTTAATAACTGATATATTAAAATGTTTTACATTGATTATGGTTTCCTGCCTACACTTTGGACAAAATAGTGGGAAATTTTCAAGTACTGTATCATCACCTATCTTGACCCTTGTTTTATTGCCACATACTGGACATAATATCCACTCGTATTTACCCACTCTATCCCTCCTTAATTGATATTATTATTTATCACTATAATTTTACTTTTTCTTATTCATAGCCTTTTTCATAGCCTTATTAACTTCTTGTTCAACAGATTCTTTATAGCTGTCAAAGTAAGTTTTTGAATCTCTGACTAAATCATCACAGAAAGCCGCTACATCTCTGCCAGTCACTTCAAGCACACCTTTACCTAAAGCTATCCCCTCTTCAAAGAGATCAACAATACCAGTAAGCAAACCTATCCCATCAGATAGTTCAACAGGGCCAACCTTATAAAGATATTTTTCAATCTCTTTATAAACACTTTGATAATCTTTAGGTAGAGCCTTAACACGAGCAAGGTGAGCTCTCCATTCTTTTTTGCCTTTTATTATATCTTGAATACTCATTTTATCCTCCTATTTACCTAGTTTTTTAGCTATATTACTATTTAATTGTTTACGCCACTTGTCTCGAAAAGAGTTTGCCCCTTCTTCGCCAAGCAGTGCTAAGCAGAAACCTTTTATATCGTCATCCAAAACCTCTTGTATGCTCTGACCATCTGCAGCTGTTTCTTCTAGCATACTAAGCGCACTATCAAGAATTGGCATCAGGTTACGACCTGTAAAATCTGAATGTTCCCAAAGATTAGCCTTAATTTTTTCCCATGCCTCTCGATAATCAGCTGGTAACTTTCTCACTCTTATTTCAAAAGCTTTCGCTTCTTTAGTCATATCACTTCCCGTGATTTTTTCCCAAAAATTCATGATTTATTCTCCTTTAACTCGTTAATTTTTGTTGAAACAAATTCCCATTTTGCCCAGAATTTCTTTAGTTCTTCACGTCCTGCATCATTAAGAGTGAAAAACTTTCGTGGTGGTCCCATATCGGATTTCTTTTTCGTAGTTTCCACCAATTTATTTTTCTCAAGTCGTACCAGGATAGTATATACTGTTCCATCTACAACATCTGAAAAGCCAAGCGCATTAAGCCTCTTTGTAATCTCATAACCATATATTTCTTCATGACTGATAATTTCAAGAACACAGCCTTCCAGTACACCCTTTAACATTTCTGTTATATTATCCAAATGAATCACCTCTTCACTATCTAGCATTACCGATATTCAGTATTACTTAGTACTACTATATAGTAACACCGAGTAGTGTTGATGTCAATATAAAATATATATTTTTAATATATATTTTTAGCAATTAAATTTTAAATTATACAAGCACTGTATAAATAGGCACATGACCTGCTTTTTTTATTTATTTTTATCAACTAATTATCCCTACTTCATATCACCTTCTTTACTGATCTAAATCCTTCAAGTGAACTAAATTTAATCCCAAAAGTAAAAAGAATCAAGCAATTATACTGCTTGATTCTTTTATTTAGGTCTATATTAAAGTAATATTTCAATTATTATTTAGTTGCCTTTTCTTCTTTATATAGCATAAGAACAATCAAAGCTAATACTGAAGCAATAGCAACTGTTGCATATACTTGCTGGAATGCTTTATTTAATGTTGTTTGATATTCTTTTTCTATTAGACCTCTACTATCTTCAATCTTAACTAAATAATTTTCTTTTCCTTTTTCAAATGCACCTGGAATTGCTTCTTCAAGTGTAGTCATTTTTTCTATAGTATCTTCCATTTGTGCCTTTGCAGATTTCATCTTTTCAACGGATGCAGCCATAGCTGGATTATAAGACATTCCCACTATTGCATTGTTTAATTCTGCAACAGAATCACTTATACCTGTAATTCCAGAATCAATTCCACCTTCTATTTTATCAATTATTGATGGTGTCATTTGTGTAAAAATATATTCTGCCATTACCTTCGTATTATCAGTGATAGTTGTAACATCAGAAGATTTTAATAAATCAAGAATTTCATCTGAAAGCTGTAAGCTACCATTATCACTGTTCATATCAAATTTTATAGTTTCCATTGCTGTTAAGTCAGGTATTTCTATACCTTCAAGTTTATCTGCCATAGAAGGATTAGATTTTAAAGCAGTAAATTCTTCTGTAAGTTCTTCTGCATATGGAAGCTCAGGAACATTTACTTCATTAGGAAGAAGAGTTTTAATATTATCTTGTACTGCCATTCCCCCATGAGAGATAAATCCTATCATTATTGCAGGTGCAACAGCAGTTCCAATTGAACGAACTAATGAAACAGTTGCTAGTGCTGAATTTGCTTCTTCAACTCTAGTATTATCAAGCATCATATAATTTATTGGAGTTCCCATTGTGAATCCAATTCCTATTCCTAGTAAAATTAAGCATACTACTATAGAAAATAAACTTGGATGGTCAGCAGCATATAATATAAGATATAGAGAACCTGCTATTGAAGAAATAAATCCAAAGCCAAGTACTACTTTTGCTCCATACTTATCTATTAACTTACCTGAAAATGGAGCACCTACTCCTGCAAATATTCCTAAAATAATTACGAAATATCCTCCACTACCTGTAGCTATCTTTAATGAATTCTCAGAGAATTGAGGAACGAAAATCATACCCATAATAATGATTCCAGTAATAAAAGCTATAAAAAGTGTAATAATGATTTTAACATTTTTAAAATAAGAAATATTAATTACTGGATCTTCTGCTTTCTTTTCTATTAATATAAATATTGGAAGTAATACAATAAACGCTATTAAGTAAGGATAAACAGATGTACTTAAAAATGTATTCTTAAAATCAAAATAATCTATATTTTTAAGTCCATATAAAATAGAAAGTACCATTAAAGTTACTGTTGTAATTCCTAAGAAATCAATCTTTTTAACATCTGTAATTTTTGTATTTGGAAGAGTTAAAAATCCAGCTACTAATATAAATATTGTAATTGGAACATTTATATAAAAGATATATTGCCAATTGCTTTGTCCAAAAATATCAATAATTGCACTACCTGCTGATGCTCCAAAGATATTAGCAACTCCGTAAACCCCACCTACTAGTCCAAGTGCAAGACCTCTTTTTTCTTTAGGGAATGTTGTACCAAACTCTGCAGTAGCAATAGGAACGATTCCCCCACCACCTATAGCTTGAACAACTCTTGCTATTAATAGCATAGAAAAACTTTCAAAATTTTGTGATAAACCACAGAATAAAGAACCAATCCCAAATAAAGATATGCTTATTAAGTATATATACTTTCTTCCGAACTTATCAGCTAATTTCCCCATAATTGGAATACTTGCTGCATATGCAAGAGTATAAATTGTAATCATCCATATTCCTGTATTTTCATTTACCATAAGGTCATTTTGTATTATTGTTCTTGCAGGTGTTACTATTCCCGTATCAATTGCACCCATAAATATGCCTAATAGATATACAACTGCTATTAATACAAAATTAATTTTTTTCTCTTTTCTCACCATAAATTATTCCTCCTTTTCTTTTCTAATCCATATGATTAGCAATATTTTCTGCCATTTTGTTTGTAAGTTTTTTCATACAAACAATTTCTTCTTCACTCATTTCTCCATATAAAATTTCATACCATTCATCAACTATACTTTTTATATTGTTTAAAATATCTGCACCTTTTTCCGTAAGCGAAATAATATTTTCTCTTTTGTTATCAGGGTTTTGCTCCCTTAATATAAAACCTTTGGTCTCAAGCTTATTTAGAGTTTTTGCTACCATTCCTTTATCAATCATATATCTCTTTGAAATAGTATCCTGATTCACATCTTTATTCTTTGATAAAAACATAATTATAACTTGTTCCCCAAAAGTTAAATCAAATTCTCTTAATCTTTTTTCAAAAAAGTTTCTGCAATATCGTACTATAACCGATAAGTTATTCATATGGTTTTCTCCTTTATATCCATTGCAATATTTAAATGTTGTCATTTGCAACAGTTGACTAATTCAACAATTATTATCTTATTCCTTAATTTGTACATTTGCAATATGCATTTTAAAATAAATAAGTAGACTATACAAAGCTCCCTATTTCGTAAATGTCTGCAAAGAATTTAAATTTTTTATAGCCTTATTCAACCCTAAAGTACGGGAGCTACAAAAATTTATTCATAGCCATTTTTGTGGATTATTAAATAAAAAAATATAGGAAAGTTTAGTAACCTTCCTATATCTCACATTCTTTATTTAATTATAAATTAATATTATCTCACTCTATGTTCGCCTTTATTTGCACTTCTTAGTCCAATTTCAGTACCATTTCTAAGTCTTCTAATATTTTCAACATGTTTATAAATCATCACAAGAGATGCCACAGCTAATATACAGAAAGCTATGAGATCATTCTTAAATAATCCAAAATAAGCAGGTACAGCAATTATAGTTGCAAAAGTTGCACTAACAACATAATCAGTAATTAAAGTTAGAATTACACATAAAACAATTAAAGCAATTGCAAACTTCCAATCTAATGCAATTGTCAGACCCATATATGAAGCTAGACCTTTTCCTCCTTTAAACTTTAAATAAAATGGGAAAATATGTCCAATAACACAGGCCACACCTACTACTTCTGATAAATATGGTAAATCAGCAAATAAATATCTTGCTAACATAATAGCTAGATAAGCTTTTAAAACATCATGTAAAGCTACTATAATCCCAGCTTTCCAACCAATTATGGCAACCATATTTGATGCCCCTAAGTTACCAGAACCATTTTTTGATACATTAATATTATTTAGCCTCCCTAAATAATATGACATACTAGAACTTCCAATTAAATAACCTATTAATATAACTATAATATACTTCACTGCAACCTCCTATTAATGACTATATAAATTTACGTATATTTTAGTATGATAATCCTACACTCTTACCAATATATTTATCATCTTGTACTGCTTTTAATAAAAAGCTAGCTACATCAGCACGAGAAATATTTTTTCCACCCTCTGGTGCTCCTTCCTCCGCCTCTCTATATACTCCTGTAAAATCACCATCTGTTAAGCCTAATGGTCTAGCTAGTGTATAATCAACACCGCTTTCTAATATCTTATTATATGCCCCTGCATGATCCTTTAATGGATTTTTCAACATAAGCATTACTGCTTTTCCTGCTATTCCTTTTAATTCACCATGTACTCCCGCAGAAGCCATTTGTAATATTCTCTTTACTCCTGCTTCATTCATAGCATCTACAATATTCTTTGTAATATCTGTAATAGTTGTAGATGCTTTCATTCCTGGTCCTCCTATACAGCTAATTACTGCATCATGACCAGCCATAGCCTTTTTTACGTCCTCATAGTTAGTTGCTTGTCCAACTATTATCTGTAATTTCTCTGACTGTATTTTCATATTTTCTGCATTTCTTACAAATGCCGTAACCTCTATACCTTTATTTAAGGCTTGCTTAATTACTTCTTGTCCAGTTCTACCATTAGCACCAAAAACTATAATTTTCATCAAAAACCCTCCTTCTTTTGAAATTTATATATTTAATTTCACTATATATTTTAAATAGTATTTTTACTATTCTTAGTTATAGTTATACTTTAATTATATATAAAAATACCCCATAGAGGAAACTTTTTTCACTATTTCCTCCATAGGGCTTATTTTCTTAATCATTAAATGATGGAATACCTCCAGTAGTAATCCCCATATTTTCTCTAATCTCTATTAGTTTATTTACTTGATCTTTAGAAAGATAATTTTGTTTACAAATAATATACTCAGTATTCATCATAATATTTGCATAACTTTCCATAGTCTCAAGCCTATAATATGCTTGATAAATATTTTCTCCCCAAGTTAAGGCCCCGTGATTTGCTAGAAGTACACCATTGTATTCATTTACATAATCTGCTATGGAGTTTGGTATCTCTTCAGTTCCAGGCGTTGCATATTTTGCAACAGGAATAGTTCCAAGGCTTAGGATTGCTTCTGTAAGAATTGCTCTATCTAAAGATTTTCCAGCTACTGCAAAGCCTGTTGCTATAGGTGGATGCGCATGTGTCACTGCATATAGTTTAGGATTTTCTTTATACACTCTAATATGCATTTTTATTTCAGAAGATGGTTTCCATGATCCTTCAATAACATTACCATCTAAATCTATCTTAACTAGCATTTCCTCTGTCATAAACCCCTTTGAAACGCCTGTTGGAGTAGTCCATATTTCATTATTACCAACTTTAACAGAAATATTTCCATCATTAGCAGCAACAAATCCTTTGTTATACATTCTCTTACCCACATCTAAAATTGCCTTTTTTGCTTCAATATCAGAAATATAATAACCTTCTATATTAAACATTTAGTCACTCCCTTCATATTTATAAATTCCAAAGCACTATAAACATATATTACCATATATGTATTTATTGTTCAATTATTTATTTGGTATTTTTTTGTTTCTTGCATTATTTATGTTTATTTGTTTTTATTTCATATTATTTTTATTGTGTTTTGAAATCAAAAATTCTATGCTATAATAAAATATGAATTACATATAAGATAGACAAAAGGAGTAATATTATGTTAGCTATTACTAGACAATCACAAATAAAAGATATTGTACTAGAGAAAAAAAGTGTTACAGTAACAGAATTATCGCAAAGGTTCTCTGTAACAGAAGAAACTATTCGCAGAGATTTAAAGATTCTAGAAAGCGAGGGTTTTCTCACTCGTACTTATGGTGGAGCCTTTATACAAAATGGCGTAAACAATAGTGTAGATTTATCCATCCGTGAGACTACTTACTTACAAAGCAAGCAATCTATTGCTTCTTCATGTCTCAAGTTAATTCATAATGGTGACTCTATTTTTCTGGATTCATCGACAACCTGCCTTTATATTGCAAAAGCTATCAAAGAAATGCGACTTACAGTAGTTACTAATTCCCTATTGATAGTAAATGAGCTTTGTGATAATAACAACATCCATTTAGTCTGCATCGGTGGAAATTACACTCCTAGCGATAAGGCTTTCAATGGTTTTATCACTCAACTAAATTTAGAAACATTATTTTTTGATAAATCATTTATATCATGCCGAAGCCTTTCAATAGTGAATGGTATCACTGACTCACTTGAACAAATGGCCAAAGTACGTCAGGCTATTATTAACAGAAGTGAGGAGGTATACGTGGTTGCAGATTTCTCTAAATTTGACAAGACTTCATTTATACATATAGCAAATTTTGATAAGATTAGCGGGATAGTTACAGATAGAAAACTAAACGACAATTGGGTTGACTTTTTAAAAAGTAATAATGTTGCAATTTATGAGAGTCAATCTTATCAACCTGAAAACAAAAGCTGGAACTCTTAATGACTCCAGCTTTTTATTCTATATATACTATTCAAATATAGAATTCTTTAGAGGATAAAAATACTTTGGTATCTTTTGATTAACTAATCCTTTAAATTCTTCAATCTGTTTATTATTTTGCATACTCCGTTTAGGCAGAATAACTGCATCCTTGTGGTTAAGCTGAATTACGAAGACGCTCTTATGCTCTTCAAGCTTTGATACATCCGTCCAAGGATTCTTTCTGGATTCTTTACTACTTTTATTTACAAAAATGAACCCTTCCTCATCTGCTATTATCGTTCTTTCTGCCCCAAATCCATTCTTATATGCATTTTTATATTTTATTATATTAATCTCTAAAGTAATAGCAGCAGATGGAATAGATACAAATACAAGCAAAGCACACAAATGTACTACTCTACTTAATTGTATTATATTTATAAGTTCTAAAAGTAAAAGAGTTGAAAATACAGCCCAAGTCCCAAATAATATGACACGTCTTATCCATGAATTTCCATAAGTTTGGGAAATCATCATTTTCCGATAGTCACTTACGGACATTTTAAAATCAAACTTAAGTCTCATAATTAATCCGCCTTTCTTATTCTCCAAAGCCAGACTCAATTAATTTAATAAGAGAGTCAACAGCTTCTTTTTCATCTTCTCCGTTTGCAACAATTTCAATTTCCTCGCCATTACATAGCCCCAATGATAGGAGTAGTATTATACTTTTTGCATTAACCTCCCTATTTTCTTCTGTAGTTCTACATATTGTAATATTAGATTTAAACTTTAAAGCATTTTTTACAAACTCAGAAGCAGGACGTGCATGAAGCCCTGTTTTATTTTTAACTACAACAGTTTTTTTTACCATTATGATCTACCCTCCATAAAATATTATTCTAATATATATTAAAAACTCTTCTAATTTCAATTTCTTTTCACAAACTTCATATAGTCTCATTTCTTCTCTACAAAATCAATAGTAATTATATGCTGAATCAAAAATTTCTGGATATGAAGAATACCATAAATCTCTTTTTAAAAAGCTACACTAATATATCAATAGTGCAGCTTTTTATCTTTATTAAAATGTTATGACGTCATTTCCAACGTTTTCCCAGTTGGATTTAGAGCCTGTCTTTCCAATGCATCATGAATCTTATCTTTATTCTTGCGAATTATTACATAACTAACAGCATATACAGCTACCAATAATCCAATAAGGAATATATTCTGACTTGCGAATATTAAGAATGTGAGGTATCCAATTGGTTGTCCAATTATAATGAAAGAAGTAACCATCATAGCTCCATTTGCTCCAAGACTACCACCCGCAACCTGAACTACTTCTGTGAAAGTAACTCCACATGCTGAACATACATATAAGAATATAACACCAACGATAGTAGAACCAATAACAGATTTAAGAACATTACCATTAGACATAGCAACTATTGGCTGTATACAGTAAGGAATAGCAACTAGGTCTACCATTGGAAGTGTTGTATTTCCAGGTAATACAAAAGCTAGTATTAGTATAATAGGCATTGTTAATAGTCCTGATACAAGTGTAGCCGTCTCACCATAACCGGTTGCATCATTAACTGCCAAATACCATTCTCCTTTGAAACCTTTTGTCTTTTTCTTTGATGCTTCTGTTATAGATGTAAAAGCTCCTGAAAAAATTGATGAAATCTTTGGGAACACAGACATAACAGCTGAAGTAGCAACACCACAACTAAGGATTTCTCCCCACGCTTTAAGCTCACCAATTCTAGTTATATTTCCCGCTATTCCAATAACTATACCAAGAATTAAACCTAAAGTCATTGGTTCACCTATACTCCCTAGCCTCTTACGCATACTCTCTGGATCCATCTTAATTTTGTACAATCCAAACTTATCCATCAACCAGTTAAGAGGAATTGCTATTACTGCTATAGTAGCTGTATGAAGTGAGGCAATAGTACATCCCTCATATCCATAATACGTTGACCATCTCTTTGCAATTACTTCGGTTATAAGAAGAGTAATTAACAATTGCATGGTCATCAAACAAATAGCTAAAAACATATTGCCTGTTAACACAAATAACATTGATCCCCAGCAGAAATAAGAATAATTATTCCAAAGATCACCTGCTTGGAAAACAGTTGTATATTTAGTTAAGAAAAGTATTACCTGTAGTAATATTGCAATAACTATGAATATCATACCAGCTTGTGTTGAATAAGCTACTACAGAAGTATTTGGCCATCCAGCATCATATACTGGTAGATTAATGCCTGTAGCTTCCACCATACGAGAAATGATTGGTTGAATAATCGGGCTGTAAGCACCTATTACGAGATTAAATCCCTGAAGACCTACACCAGCTGAAAGAGCTGAAATAAATGCCTTTTTTGGTTTAACCTTAAAAGCAATATTGATAATAAACATAATAATTGGTACAAATACAACTGCACTAAATGTATCGAAAAAAGCTTTTACAGCATTTATAAATAATTCCATGATACTCCCCCCTTTAAGTTATAGAAAATTACTTTCCCGCAGCTTTTAAAATTTCTAAAGCTTTTTGTAAAAATTCATCTTCGCCCCTACCTGTAATTAAACTAATAGCTGGAAGTGCTGGAGTTCCATTTAAATCAGCTTCATTTATGGGACTTGCATATGCCACTAAATCATAATGTTCTCTTGCAATATATGTTGCTAACTCGCTTGGATTGGCCTCCATAGCTTTTACATCATATCCTTCCTCCTCAAACATTTCTGTCAACTTATTAGCTATCATTGATGATGTCACTATTCCTGAACCACATACAGTTAGTAATTTGATAGTTTTACTTTTCACTAAAATCCTCTCCTTTCTCTATACTAAATAGTTTTTATTTAATTCCCCTTTGTAAATCTATTTTTCAAAAATAAGTGAATTTACAATAGAGTACACCTCATCAACCGTCGTTGCTGTTTTAATTTTCTTTAGTACGTCAGAATTCTGAATTAACATCATAATTTTACGTAAAATAGATATCTGATCTTTAGGATCTGTAACTGCTAACATGAATAATATCTGTGGATATAAAGTAATATCTGGAGAACCCATCTGTTTAAATTCCACAGGCTTCTTTAATACACATATACCCATAGCTGGTTCATTTACATGCTCTGCAAATGTATGCGGGATAGCTATATCAAAAGCAGCTGCAGGTAGTGCAGTAGGATACTTGTCCTCTCTTTCTATGATAGCTTGAGGATAAGTAGATTTTGCAATACCTAGGTCAACAAATACTTGTGCCATAGTTCTAAGTGCATCTTCTGACGTCTTAGCATCAACATTTAATCTAATTAGATCTTTTCTTAGCATTTTCCCTTCCCCTCTAATTTAAAATTTTTGTATACGTTTTAATGATTTTATATTAGCATACAATTTTTGGTAAAACAATACTTTTTTTCATATTTTTGTTTTTTTGTTTTTGTTTTAATAAACTTTATACTTAATTCTTACTTGTTTTTTTTGGGGTTATTCTTGATTCCATATTTTCTTTGTGATAACATATAGATATTACATTTTATGGAAATTATTATTTTTATATGGGAGGTCGTAATTAATGGATAGACATATTGTAATAGGCTGCGATAATGCAGCTATTCATATGAAAAATGAATTAAAAAAATACCTAGAAAATAACGGTTATACTGTAGAAGACGTTGGTTGTAATAGTTCTGAAGATTCCACCTATTATGCTTATATTGCGGAAAAGGTCTGCCGTAGTATCATTGATAGTAATTTCATAAAAAACGGAGTCTTAATTTGTGGTACTGGTCTTGGTATGGCTATGGTCGCTAATAAGTTTCCAGGCATTAGAGCTGGTGTATGTCATGACATTTTTTCAAGCGAACGCCTAAAACTTAGTAATGATGGTAATGTCATATGTTTTGGTGAACGTGTAATTGGAATTGAGTTAGCAAAAAAAATTTTAAAAGAATGGCTATCTCAAGAATTTATAAATGGTCCATCTTCTCCGAAGATTGAAGCTATAAAGGAAATTGAAAAGAAAAATATGAAAGTCTGAATCATCAAAATAATAACTGCTTTTTTATCAAAAATAGGGTATGAAAGGAGAAATATATGAGCCGTTTAGATAAACTCTATATAGGTACTAACACAAAGATGTACAAAACTATAAGCGATACAAAAAAATATCTTACTCAACTAATTGAACATACAAAGAATATTGATAGTAATAATTTAGAATTATTTGTAATTCCATCCTTCCCAGCTTTAGATGCTGCAGTGCAAGCCACCCAAGATAGCATAATTTCTATTGGCGCACAGAATATCTCTTGGGAAGATGAGGGACAACTTACTGGAGAGGTATCTCCTCTTATTTTGAAAGAGGTTGGAGTTCAGATAGTGATGATTGGTCATTCAGAACGTCGTCATATCCTAGGCGAATCAGATTATGACGAAGAAAAAAAAGTTGCAAAATCTTCTAGTCACGGATTTACAACACTATTATGTGTCGGAGAAACATTAAAACAAAAGAATTACAATTTATGTGATGAAGTATTACGTACACAGATAAAAATTGGACTTAACTCTATAACAAGTGAACAAGCCAAAAAGCATCTATGGATTGCATATGAGCCAGTATGGTCTATAGGTGTAAATGGTATCCCCGCGAATGAAAGTTATGTTGATATAAAACACCGGGTTATAAAAGATACTCTAATTGAACTTTTCGGACAAGAAATAGGTTCTGATATACCTGTCTTATACGGAGGGAGCGTGGATTATTCAAACGCACAGCTATTTATTAAGATGCCTAATATTGATGGATTATTCATTGGCAGAAGTGCATGGGACCCTATAAATTTTAATAAGATTATCCACTCTGTTCTTCCTCTTTTTATTGAAAAAAAAATAAATAAGGAGAAATATAATGATTGATTCTAACCTTTATTCACTTTCAGAAGATATTAAAAACAAAGACTATATTCTTGCTACCTATTATATAGAACTTGATAAAGATGTTAATATAATTAGGAAAGCAGAAAGTATGGCGATAGGACAAACTATCGGCACATGGGTTCCAATTCCAGGTATTACAGAAGAAATGCGTAAAAATCACATGGGTAAAGTGGTGAACATCATGGATGCTCCTCCCTATGAACTATATACTCAAATTCAAGGTAACTTACGCTCATACTTTATACAAATTGCATATCCTACAATTAACTTTGGTCCACAATTTCCCATGATGCTAACCACATTATTAGGTAATGATGCTTCTACAAGTGCCCAAGTAAAACTTGTAGACCTTCAGCTTCCTGAAAGTTTCGTAAATCATTTTACGGGTCCAAAATTTGGAATAGAAGGACTTCGAAATCTTACAGGTGTTTATGATCGCCCACTAATATTAAATATGATTAAACCCTGTACTGGAATTACCCCGGAATTAGGAGCTAAAATTTTTTATGAAACCGCTCTTGGGGGAGTAGATTTTATAAAGGATGATGAACTTCTTGGAAATCCCGATTTTTGTAAGGCTGCTGATCGCGTTAAAGCATACAATAGAGCATCTAAAGCTGCTTATGAAAAAACTGGTAAAGAAGTCATTTATATATGTAATATCACTGATTCCTCTGATAGGATTTTGGATACACTAAAAGCTGTTCAAGAGGCAGGAGCAAAAGCTGTAATGATGTGCTTTTCAACTATTGGTTATAGTCAATTCCAGCATATATCTGAACAGATTGAAATTCCTGTAATGGGTCACTATGCTGCTTCTAGCATATGTAACGAAGGCATTCTAAATGGACTTGGCTCTCATCTATCAGTTGGAAAATTCCCTCGTCTTGCAGGAGCTGATTTGGTTATGATGAATACCCCTTACGGTGGATATCCTCTTACTACCTTGCAATATTTTAAAACTGCACTTCAACTTACCTTGCCATACTATAATCTTAAGCCTACTATGCCTATATGTGGTGGCGGAGTTCATCCAGGCATGGTACAGCGTTTTATTGATGACTTTGGCTCTGATATTATTCTTGCAGCTGGAGGAGCCATCCAGGGTCACCCAATGGGTGCTACTGCTGGCGCACAGGCTATGCTTCAAGCAACAGAAGCTGCTATGAAAAAACTAAGTTTAGATGTTGCTGCAGAAGAACATAAAGAATTAAAGGTAGCTTTAGAACAATTCAAACATTAATTCAAATTCACTATGCACAAACTAAAATTTTTATAATAGGGATACCTCAGATAGGTATTCCCTTTTTTGAAAGTATTATATTATAGAGCAACATAAAAAATATCCAAGCAAAATTCCTTGCTTAGATCTTACGTTTATCTTTATTAATTTTATCTACAACTAAAATAATAACTACAATAATAATTAAAATTAAAGAAACTATTAGTGGATCATAATTAGAACCGTAATTAGGAAATAAAAAAACACTAACATTAATCATCATATGATAAATAACTGAAGTTAAATTATTTTTATTGCCCTTTACATAAATCCAAGTTATAAAGATATCTAGACCAAGCTACCTCTTCAAAAAATGCTGGAACAAAGAATATTATTAGAAACACAGGTATATCTCCTAAATAAATCTGTGGTGTAGGTAAATTTCTCTTAGATAATAACATATATTATATATACTAATTAAAGAAATTTAATAATTCACTAAAAAACCCTCCTTCTTTTGAAATTTATATATTTAATTTCACTATATATTTTAAATAGTATTTTTACTATTCTTAGTTATAGTTATACTTTAATTATATATAAAAATACCCCATAGAGGAAACTTTTTTCACTATTTCCTCTATAGGTTATACTTTTTCAGTGAAATGATAGACTTGTTAAGTGACTTCTCTAATACTTATTTCTCCTTTAACATAGCATATTGAACAATATCCGTACCCGGTAGAATATCCTCAGATACTACTTTAAAACCAAGCTTATTATAGAAAGATACATTCTTTTCACCATGTGTCTCCAGATAACAAGATTGACCATTTTCTTCTGCTAATTTTAGTACTGATAGCATCAATTTTTTGCCGTATCCTTGTCCTTGTTTACTTGGATTAACTCCAATCATTATGATATATTGGTGGTTATCTTTCATTATTCTTTTATGCGTTTTTAATGTAAAACTATCAAATTCATTGAATCTCTTTCCTGCATCCCCACCGATTTTCATTAGTGGTAATATGCCTGATCTTATGGATCTAATCAAATTGAACTTATAGTCTTTAAAATCTGTAAATAATATAATTCCTTCCATTTCCTTTGAACTTGCATACGCATTTCCATATAAAATTGAGTAGTTAATTAGAAACTTAAGAAAAAGCTTTATATTTTCGTGATTTAGCTTGTCTGCTAATATATGCTGAAACATTGGATAGTCATAGAAGGCCTTTGCTATACTATCAGAACTTGCATCAATATCTTGCTTCTTCAACTTATATAGATCATTCATATCTCTCCTTGTCCTTTCTTATAGAAAAATTACATAAACTATATGTTTACATTCATTCTAAATGTATGCAAATAGTTTTTAGCTATGACCCATAATTTAATAGAAATATTATCTAATTCAGTTCACCATAAAAATAGGCATAGTTTCCCTTCCCCTGAACCTCACTAATACCATCATTGTAAAAAAGTTTGAATTTTTTAGTATGTCAGATTTAAAGAATAATGAAAAAAGAGCTAAGCAATAATTTTGCATGGCTCCTCTATTTATCTTACATTAGTTTTATTATTCTTTCTTATTTTATCCTATTACTCTATCAACCTTAACTCTGCATAAAAGATGCACCAGTTAAACTTTCCTCAGAATAGTTATTATTTAGTCGGATTAGTTAAAGTTTAATTGGAGACTACACTTACTATTAAACTTTTAATAATAAATTGTTACTATTGGAGCATCTGCATTCCATAGCTCAACTTGCCTACCATCTCTTTCAATAGTTTGATTTCCAAATGTATCACTTACCATATTGTAAATCTCATTACCAGCTGTTGGTAGTGCCATATTTAATACCTGCTTAACTATTGAATCATCTGTAGCATTATTCTTATATAATTCTATTTTAACATTGTTACTTATAGCAATTACAGTTTCTTTTGTTGAAGAAACATATACATTTATGCCATATCCACTACTTTCTGTATCATAAGTCATTCCTAAATCAACAAGTCTGCTCTCTATTTCACTTGGAGACATTCCATAAGTCGGAATAGGTGGAGGTGATGGCTGTGCAGGTTGTGGTGGTTGTGATGGTTGTGATGGTTGTGGTGGTTGTGGTACTAAAAGCAAAAATAATATAGCTACTACTGATATAATAAATACTCTTATCTTTTTATATCCCATTTATCATCTATCCCTTTTCATAAAATTGCTATCATAAATTTTATCAAATATTTATTTTAAAGTCATTTTTTATAACATTTCCTATTTATATAAAATATTAAATACTTCTTTAATGCTCAGTGATAAAAAACATTCTTACTATGTATTCTTCCACTAAAGCTGACTTTTATCCCCTTGCTCAACTCCTCTATTTATCTGTCTTTAATAATAGTTTCCTTAAGTAAATTTATAATTTTAATTACTATTTTCTTGTTAATTTCATTGAGTTATATTATTTTCTTTAATATCCCCTTTATTCAAGCTCTATATTTCTTATTTTATTATAAAACTCCTCTGAAACTTCAATTTCTTCTAAATTAATCTTATCTGGATTTGTTGTTAAAGGAAATTCCATTATCCAAATGTTTCCCTCAATTAATATTGGTTCTGTAATTGAACTACTTGGATCTTTCTCATTTACCTCTTCAAGCTCTTTAAATTTTGTAAGAACTAGAATTCTTCTGCAGTATTCTTCTGTTTCAGTAAATATATTAAAAAAACTATTATAATTTTCAAAGAAGCTAGTTGATGTTACAACTTTTAAATTCAATCCTAATTCCTTTGCAATATCACTTATCTTAATTAATTTTTCTTTCATCTTATTATCCTCTTTAAATTATTATTATATATATTTATTTTTTGACTTCAATTCTATATTCATAATTAAACTAATTATATTTTAGCTATTTAATTATATCATATTTATTATTTCTATCTACCTTCGACTTTAAGAAACTATAGGATTAAATGAAAATAAAAAAGAGCCAAGCATTTATTTTGCTCGGCTCCTGTATTTATCTTACTTTATTTCTTTACTAACTTAACTACTGCTTCTAGATGTGGTGTATTCGGGAACATATCTTTTACGCAGCTTTCTACGATTTGATATCCTGCTCCTAATAACACTTGTAAGTTATCTACTAATGTTTTTGGATTACATGATACATAAATTATTTCCTTGGCATTAAATTTAATTACGTATTCTAATGCTTTTGGATGTACTCCACTTCTTGGTGGGTCTAAAATTATTGTATCTGGTTTATCTTTAACGTTCTTTATTATTTCTGCTACGTCTCCAGCTAGGAATTCGCAGTTATTTAAATTATTTAATTTAGCATTTTCCTTTGCTGCTTCAACTGCCTCTTCTATAAGCTCTATACCAACAACTTTTTTTGCATTAGCTGCTGCTATTTGGCCTATAGTACCTGTTCCACAATAAAGGTCAAATACTACCTTATCATTTGATTCTCCTAGATAATCTCTAACTATACTATAAAGGCTTTCTGCTCCCTTAGTATTCGTTTGGAAAAATGAAAAAGGAGATATTTTGAATTTTAATCCTAAAAGATTTTCTGTTATATAATCTTTTCCAAATAATAAGTTAACTTTTTCTGGCACTACTGCATCTGAAAATGAATTGTTTTCTGTATGTAATATTGATACTAATTCACCTTTATAATTTAGATTTTTTAATATATCTACATATTCTGTTAAATCAAAATCAATTTGAGTTGTAGTAACTAAGTTAACCATTAATTCTCCTGTATTAATAGCTTTTCTTATTACTAGGTGTCTTAAGTATCCTTCTCTTTTCATAACTCTATAATAAGGTAAGTTTTGAGCTCTGAAATAATCTACTGTAGCTTTAATTACAGTTCTAAAGTCTTCATCTACTATTAAGCATTTATCTACTGTAATTATGCCAAAGGATTTCCCCTTCATGTGCATTCCTAGAGTTAATTCTCCACCCTTTTCAAAGTCACCAAAAGTGAATTCCATCTTATTTCTATATTCCCATTGTTCCTTGCTTCCTACTATCCCTTTATAATTGTTAAGAGGTAGGTTCGCTTCTTCAAATAAAGTTTTAAACTCTTCACTTAAAAGTTCTAATTGTTTTTCATAAGTTAAATTTTGTGAAGTGCAACCACCACAGATTCCGAAATGCTCACAAGATGGTTCAATTTCATAATCTGCTCTTTCATCTACAGACATAAGCTTTAATTCTGCAAAGGCTTCTCTTTTCTTTTTAACTCTCCCACTCACTGTTTGACCTGGAAAAGCACCCTTTACATATATTTTTTTACCTTCTGCAGTCCCAATCCCCATTGATGGGAACTCAGTTTTATCTATTTTAACTTGAATAGTACTTCCTTTTCTCATGTTAACTCCTAATTTCAATTATTTTAACACTGTTTTTCTTCCTATAGTATCTTTTAATTTAGTTGATGCACAAATTGGTCCATATATTATATTAACTATAATATACATTATTAAGAACATTGGCTCTCTTTCTACAATATAGAAGCCAAATAGTTTTAACAACAAATCTACTACTATTAATAATAATAGAGATAATGCAATACTAATAATTTGATCAATTGCTCCAGCTAAAATCTTTTTTAAAAATCTTATTCCCTTGCTATCATCTTTTACTTCTGTTTCCTCATATACTTCTGCATCTACTGGTTCTATTACCTTATTTTCTTCTATAACTTCGTTTATAACATCATCTTGGTTTAATTCTTTATTATCCAAACCGAAATCCTCCTAAAAAGTTACTTTTTAAAATTGTAAGTCTTTGAATCTATTTTATATAATAAAAAATCATCCTTTATAGTTATAGTTTCAACTAATCCATTTAAGTTAGTCTCTATAGTTCCATTTGCATTTTGATTCTTTACAATATCTATTATATTTTCGTTTATTTCAGAATAATCTCTATCTGGATTATTTGTCATAGCTTCAGAAAAGTTTGATATAGACGTTTCTTTAAGATCAAACTTATCTTCATTTTTAATTAAATCTAAATCTAACTTAAATCCTATTTTTAAATTTAAGCTACCTCTTGCCATATCTGTTCCATATGTTTTGAAACCATAATACATGCTTTCCATTCTATTTGGCTCTGGATCTAAATTATCAAAATAAACGTATTTGTCATTAACACTCTCATTATTTTCATCTTTAATTTTTTCATCCTTTATGTACTCTAATCCGTAAAAGTTACATACTTCTTCCATTCTTGTAGTAATTTCATTATTTAATTGAGTTACTTGATCCATAGTATAATCTGTTGCCCATTCACCTTCTCCTATGAATTTTTTTTCGCTCTCATCAGCCTTAGCACTTTCTTGTACCTTTATTTCATTTTCATTCTTACTAGTAGATGGACTACATGCCACTAAAGATATAATTGCTACTCCGCTTAAAATTACTCCTAAAATTCTCTTTATCATAGTATCCTCCTTAGAATGCAAGTGGTATTTATATGCATATCTAATATTTTTCCTTAAATTCATCTTATTATAACACTAAAGGTCTCATATTAAAAGTGCTTGACACTTAACTGTCATATTACCTAATACTATAATTATCTAAATAAAAGAGTTAAGATAATTTTATTTTTATGTTTATCTTAACTCTTTTAATTTATTTTACTACTTGTGATACTATAATAGCTATTCCAATTAAAGCTCCTGCTAAAAATATAGCAACTGCTATATTACCTTTTTCTAACTCCTTGTTAAAATCAGCCGGTATAATTGCATCAAATATTTTATATCCAATTACTAATATAAGAATACCCATAGCTCCAAAAAATAAACTAAGTAATAAATTCATAAGCGTGCTAAAAACTACTTCCATAACAGATCCCCCTTTTCAATACATATTTTTATTTTATCACAAAATATATTAGCATGTATTAATTCTCTGTAATATTTTTCAAGTTCTTATTTTATCCTTTATTTTCTCAAAGGTTTTATCTCCGATTCCTTCAACATTCTTAATATCTTCTATGGATTTAAACCCTCCATTTTTTTCTCTATAATCTATTATACTTTGTGCCTTTACTTCTCCTATTCCATTTATTTTTTGTAAGTCACTAATTGAAGCAGAATTGATATTTATTATTCCATCACTAGACACTGCACTTCCAGTATTTATACCTATTCCACTACTAATATCACCATCTTTATTAGGAATGACTATAAGCTGATTATTTATTAATTTTTCTGCTCTATTTATTGAATCTATATTAGCTTCTTCTGTTAATCCTCCTGCTACATTAATTAAATCCCTTATTATACTACCTTCTTCAACTTCATATACATCTGGGTTTTTAACCTCTCCTTTTATTTCTACTATTATCTTACTTTTATTAGAATTAGCTATATTTGTTCCACTAGAAGTAATGCTTTCTTCTTCTAAATCTGTCCCAGTATTTTCTTCTTCCACAAATATATTCTGCATATATTCATCTTTAAATACTTTTGATTTATTTCTACCATATAAATAAAAAGAAGCTATGATACAAAATAAACCTAAAAAAATTAATATCAAATTTCTTACAGTTAATATACTTTTTATCTTCTTATCCATTAAGCCCTCCAACTATATAATTATTCCTTTTAATTATTAACTATTTATTAAAAATATATATATTTACATTTTATTATTTATAAAATATAGAAACATTTTGTTATTTTTGATAAAATAATTTTGTCTATATGAAAAAGTTAATTGGGAGAATCGATATGAAAAATTTATTTAAGAAATTTCTTCTATCTGCTTTGCTTGTGAGCAGTGCTTTTATTGGTATTAATCCAATTAAAGCAAATGCTACTGAACTCCCTCCTGTTTATTCAGAAGGTGCAGTTTTAATTGATGGAAGAACAGGTACAGTACTTTATTCAAAAAATGAGCACACTCAATATGAACCTGCATCTACAACAAAGGTAATGACAGCACTAGTTGTACTTGAAAATGTGAAATTAACAGATAAAGTTACAATAGGCGAAAATCCACCTTTAGTAGATGGTTCTGCAATTGGTATAAAAAAAGGGGAAGTTTATACTGTTGAAGAACTTATGCTTGGACTTTTATTAGAGTCTGGAAATGATTGTGCAGAAGCTTTAGCTGAATACGTTTCTGGTTCTAATGCAGAATTTGCTAAACTTATGAATGCTAAAGCAAAAGAACTTGGAGCCTTAAATACTAATTTTAAGAATCCTAGTGGACTTCATGAAGAAGGGCATTTAACAACTGCTTATGATTTAGCACTTATAATGAAAGCTGCTGCTAATAATAAAGAATTTGTAAGACTTGCTCAAACAGATTGTTATAAATATGTAGATCAACCGTTTTCTGATGGTAGTGAAAAATGGGCTACAAATAGAAATCAACTTTTTAATGAGTATAGTCCTTATTACTATACTAATGCTTATTGCGGGAAAAATGGATATACACCTGAAGCAAATCATACTTATACTGCAGCTGCTGTAAAAGGGGATCAGATATTAATAGCTTCTTTCCTAAATGCCACTGATAAAGATAATTTTTACACTAACATTGGTCCACTTTTTGATTATGGTTTTGATAATTTTGAAACTGTAAAGTTAATTAGTGAAGGTGAAGCATTAGATACATATACAATTAATGATGAAATAACTCTTCCTTTATTAGCTAAAAATGATTTTTATTATACTAAATCAAAATCTTATGAAACACCTAAATTTTCAATTCAATATGATAAAAGTGATATAAGTAAGATGAATATAAATCTAGGTGATACCTTATATAAGGCGAAGATTAATATTGGTGATGAAACTGTATCTACAGTAGATTTGGTAAGTGGTGCTAACAGAGTATATAATGATAAGATTGAATTTAAGGAAAACTTCTCAGACTTTATTAAAAGTCCAATGAATATACTATATGTATTAATTATTGCATTTGCTTTATTATTAATCTTAAGAATAATAATAACTTCTAGAAGAAGAAATAAAAGAAGGATAGTAAGAAAAAGTCGTCCTAGATTTAATAGGTATAAAAGTGAATAAATCTTATATTAATTGATGCCTTGAAATGTCCAAGTCACAATTATATAGGATTTATCCAACTCAATACTAAAAGACGGAAATTATAAAAAATTAGTCACAAGACAATCTTTTTATAATTTCCGTCTTTATTAATTTCATTATTTAAGGTTATTAATTAAAGTTTCAATGTCCTCTGGTACTGTCGCTCTTAAGGTTAAAGGCTTTTTAGTTCTTGGAGATTTAAAATCTAATCCATAAGCATGTAGAGCTTGCCTTTCTATAAGCTTATTATCATCTTCACTACCATATAATGTATCTCCCCATATAGGATGACCTAAAGCACTTAAATGTACTCTTATTTGATGTGTTCTTCCTGTTTCTAATAAACACTCTACTAAATCAGAATCCTTAAATCTTTCTACCACCTTATAATGAGTTATACTTCTTTGTCCTCTATCATCAACAACCCTTTTTATAGTTCCTTCCTCTTCCGGTCTATAAATAGGTAAATCTATTGTTCCACTCATATTTTCCATATGTCCATGGACTACTGCTAAATATCTCTTTTCTACATTATTCAAACTCATTTCCTTAGATAATTCCATATGAGCATATTGATTCTTAGCTATTATTATTAGACCTGAAGTATCCATATCTAGCCTACTTACTAATCTAACTATGCACTTTTGATTACTTTCTTTAAAATAATACATTAAAGCATTTGCTAATGTACCACTTTGATGCCTTTTAGTAGGATGCACCACCATATTAGGACCTTTATTTACTACTATGATATCTTCATCTTCATAAACAATATCTATTGGAATATCTTCTGGGTCTATATTTTGTGTTTCATTCTTCATTAAATTAATTAATATATTATCATTTCCTTTTAATATATAATTCATCTTAACAGCTTTATTGTTTGCAAATATTCTCTTATCTATTGATGCACTCCTAATTAATCTAGAGGAAAGACCAAGCTCTTCTTTTAAATATTCTCTTATTTTTCTTCCTTCATACTCCTTAGGAGCTATTTTTTTTATAGTACTCATATGTCCTCCTGAGATAAATTTAGAATGTAGAATGTAAAATGTAAAATTGTTGATGTAATTTGTTCCAAATTACTAAAATATAGATTTTAGGAGCTGTTTATTACAGCTCCTAAATTAAAATATTTAATTTAAAATTATAGATATAACTTATTCCAAACTACAATTAAATGTAGAATCCAAAATGTGAAATTATTATTGTAATTTATTTTAAATTACTAAAAATATATTAATTGTCAAAACTCCTTAAGGAATTTTGACATTAAGTCTACATTCTTTATTTTTCATTCTCTATTATAATTAATTACCAAATAAATTGTAATCTTCACCTAAAAGTATTACTATATCATAATCCTTATTTTCAGAATCACTTATTTTCTCAATTTTTTCTATATCTATATCACTTTTTAATACTTCTCTTAAATCTTTATTATCAGTTTGTATAACACTTTTAGAAACAGTTGTAGTAGTATTACCTACTTCAATATTTGAGTAACCTAATGAATAAAGCTTATCTCTAGCACTAGAAGCTAAGCCTTCTATCTTAGTACCATTTAATACTAGTATCTTTAAATCTTCTCTATTTATTGATGTAATATTTTTAGAAGAAGATGGATCACTAGCATTTAAAGCATTAATTAAATCTCTATTATCATCTTCATATGCTACTAAGAAATCTTGACCATAGATATTTTCTGGCTGACCTTTTAGAGTTGTCATTATGATATCAGAAGAATTTAATCTTAGCACTTTTAGTCCTAATGATATTAACTCCTTAGCAGGAATATTAGTATCTACATTCTCACTAATAACATCTAATATTTTTGGTACTTTAAATACTATACTTGGCGTTAACACTTTATCTAATAGCTTACTAATAAATAATTGTTGATTCTCTATTCTATCTAAATCACCATTAGCCAATCCTGTACCATCATTATTTTGTCTCCATCTAAAGAATTCTTCTGCCTTTTCTCCATCTAGAAGTACAGTTTCTCCTGCTTTAAAGTTTATATGTAGATCCTGCGCCTCATCATCGTAATACATATCTTGCTCTATTGTCATCTCTACACCACCAAGAGCATCAACAACACTTCTAAATGCATTATAATCTATCTCTACAATATAATTGATATCTATATTCAGTAATGACTCAACATGAGTAGTAATTTCTTCTTCTCCACCTAAAGCATATGCTGAGTTAATCTTCCAATATCTTTGATATTCTCCTGAATCCAAATACCCATCAACTTCAATCATAGTATCTCTAGGTATTGATACCAAGTGAGCCTTCTTAGTATTTGGATTATAGTTAAATACCATTATAGTATCACTTCTTCTTATTGACTTATTAGACTGATTATCCGTATCTCCAACATCCATGCCTAAAACCAAAATATTAATTGGAGAACTTGAAGATGCTGGCTTTATCCCAGTTCCTAAACTATTTGTCTTTAAACCCGATATAAAAGAATATGCATAAAAAGCACCTGAAAAAATTAAAATTAAGAAAATAGTAATTATAGAAATAACTATCCTCTTTCTTCTTCTTTTTCGCCTTTTAGCTTCTATTGCTTTTCTTCTTTTTATTTGCTCTTCTCTCGTAAGCTTTCTTTTTCCTCTATTTTCAAATTCTTCTCTACTATTACCCATCTCAATTCCCCTCTAATTAATTATTTATGAAGCAATAAATAATTTCTTGCCTTAATGCTATTTACATCAATAGGTACTCCCTTATTTAATAAATACTTAATAGTATGATTTAAGCCTAGAAGAACTCCATTATCTAAATCTTTGAAACTCTCTCTTCTTAGAGCATCTACTCCTGGAAAGTTTCTGTTTGGTTCTATCATATCTGCCATATAGATTACTTTATCCAATTTGCTCATATTTTCTTTACCTGTGGTATGCCATCTCATAGCACTTAGAATTTCTTCATCTTCAATTTTAAAAACTTCTTTAGCCACTATAGGCCCAACCATACTATGCCAAAGTTCTTGATTTTTTTCTTCATCATAAGATAGCTCAATATTATTTTTATCTAAGATTTCTTTTAATTCATATATTGTCATATTTTTAGCTATATCATGTGCTAAAGCAGCAATTTCTGCTTTTTCTTCATCTACCTTATTCATTTTAGCTAATCTTATTGCTGTATCAACTACGCCTAATGTATGAATATATCTATTCTCAATCAAGTTATTTTTAAGGTAGATTCTCATTTCATCTTTACTAATCATAATTCTCTCCCTAAATATCACTTTTAATAGAGTTTAATATTTTTACTATAATTATATATATTATTCTCTTTAATAAAATTCAAAACCTCTTTAGAAATGAAAAAATCTATTCTTTTCCCTTTACTTATTCTTTCTCTAATCATAGAGGATGAAATTTCTAAGTCTATTATATCTAAAAACTTTATAGATGTGTTGAACTTTTTCTCAATTTTATCTTTTTGAATTATTAAATTTTTCTTATCATAACCAGGTCTATAAAATACTACAAACTTTGAAAGCCTAAATATTTCTTCTGGCATCTTCCATTTTTCAATATCCATAAGACAATCAGCACCTGTTATAAAGTATAATTCATTATCATTAGATTTGAACTTTTCTAAAGTCTCATATGTATAACTATATCCTTCTTTTTGAATTTCGTAATTGCTTATTTCAAAATCCTCATAATCTTTTATAGCTTCTGAAACCATTTTATACCTTAAGGAAGCCTCTAAAACTTCCTCATCTTTTTTATGAGGTGGGCTTCCTGCTGGCATAAATATTACTTTATCTAATTCTAATTGGCTCTTAGCTTCATATGCTATATATAAATGTGCTAAGTGAATAGGGTTGAAGGTTCCTCCTAATATACCAATTTTCTTCATATCCTTATTACCTAGGTAATTCTATCTTCGGTTTTTTTGAGGATTTTTTGTATAAAACTATCTTACTACCAATTGCTTGAATACCTTCGCAATTAATTTTTTCACATATTTCATTTGATGCCTCTCTTGCAACTAATCCACTATTTTCAAGCACCTTTATTTTAATTAATTCTCTCGCTTCTAAAGCTTCTTCTAATTGAGTTAAAAAAGTCTCTTCTATTCCATTCTTACCTATTTGGAATATTGGATCCATGTTGTTTGCAAGCCCTCTTAAATAAGCTCTTTGCTTTCCTGTTATCATCTTAGTCCTCCTAAATTATAGTATATATTCAAATTCAAAATCGTTAAGTCTTACCATATCTCCATCTTCAATGCCCATTTCTCTAAGCTTATCTAATACTCCCTTATTTCTTAATACCTTATGGAAGTATCTTAAAGAATCAGCATCATGTATATTAACTGAGTTTAATAATCTATCTACGAATGATCCATAAACTACATATACTTTATTTCCTTCTTCTCCATCTTCAATAGAAACGTCGTAAGTAAATCTCTTTTCTTCTTGAATAAATCTTTCTTCTTCGCTAATTTCTAATTCAGTAATTGGAATTTCTGAAAGCATTCTACCTGCTTCTTTAATTATTGTATCTACACCAGATTTAGTAGCAGCTGACATTTTATAAACTTTATCAAAACCTAATTCATTTACTTTTTTCTTAAAGTCTTCATAAACTTCTTCATCATAAAGCATATCAGTCTTATTAGCTACAACTATTTGCGGTCTATCCCAAAGCTTAACTGAATATTTCTTAAGTTCTTCATTTATTTTAACAAAATCCTCAAATGGATCTCTTCCTTCGATTCCTGATATATCAACTACGTGTATTAATAATCTAGTTCTTTCGATATGTCTTAAGAAATCTAGACCTAATCCAACACCTTCAGCAGCTCCTTCTATTATTCCTGGAATATCTGCCATAACAAAGGCATTAATTCCTTCTGCTTTAACTACACCTAAATTTGGTTTTAAAGTAGTAAAGTGATAGTTTGCTATCTTTGGTTTCGCAGCTGTTACTGTTGAAAGGAAAGTTGATTTACCTACATTAGGGAATCCTACTAATCCTACATCTGCTAATAATTTAAGCTCTAATGTAATCCATCTTTCTTCTCCTGGCATACCTGGTTCAGCAAAATGAGGAGCCTGCCTAGTTGGTGTACAGAACTTACAATTTCCCTTTCCGCCTTTTCCACCTCTTGCAATTGCAAAAGTATCATCCTTATGAGAAAGGTCTGCTATAATCTTATTAGTTTCAAAATCCCTAATAATTGTTCCCATTGGAACTTTAATATGTAGATCATCTCCATCTTTTCCATAACATTTAGAGCCTTCACCTTTTCCACCAGCTTCAGCTACGAATTTCTTTCTATATTTAAAGTCTAAAAGTGTAGTTAATCCTGGATCAACTTCAAAAATGACACTTCCACCTTTTCCACCGTCTCCACCATCTGGTCCACCTAGTGGAACATATTTTTCTCTTCTAAAGGATACACATCCGTTTCCGCCATCTCCAGACTTAACAAATATTTTCGCCTTATCTATAAACATAAAATCACCTATCTTTCTTAATTATTTTTCCTTATTCTTATTATTTCAATATTCTTAAGGTTTATTATAACATAACTATAAATAACAATATTATTACTTATGTTGATTAAACTAAATTTAACTATATAATTTAGATTAACAGTTGTCACAGTATCTTTTCTATTATAAATACACAGAACAAAATGTAAAATTTTATATTTATTTTTGAAACTCCCTTAGGAGTTTCCTCCTTAATTCTACATTCTTCATTCTTCATTCTTCATTGTGCGATTGCACAAAAAATGGACAATTGGCAGTGTACAATGAGCAAAATTATTCATTCTCAATTGCCCACTTTTCACCTTGCTTTTTATAAAATAAAGCACCCTAAACTAGGGTGCTTTATGAAAATAATATTATTCTGCTATTTCTTCAAGATTTACTGGGTAAATACTAACTTTTTTCTTATCTCTACCCATTCTTTCAAATCTAACAACTCCGTCTTCTTTAGCAAATAGAGTGTCATCTCCACCCTTACCAACATTAGTTCCTGGATGAATCTTTGTTCCTCTTTGTCTAACTAAAATGTTACCAGCTAAAACGAACTCTCCGTCAGCAGCTTTAACTCCTAATCTTTTAGATTCAGAATCTCTACCGTTCTTAGAGCTACCTACCCCTTTCTTGTGGGCAAATAATTGAAGGTTCATTATTAACATACTAGTGCACCTCCTCTTTCAATAATCTTATATATTCACTATCTTTGTTATTTCCCAAAGTTAATTTAATAGATTCTATCAAGCTTTCTATACTTTTTTCAAAAGTTAAAAGTAATACTTGAGCTGCATCTATCTCTTGATCTTTAAGATTTGATAAATTTATATGTAAAAATCCATCATCTATCTTATACTTAACCTTAAGCTTTAAAACCTCTTCCATACCTATTAAGGCACCTTGAGATAATACAGAAACGGAATTGCAAATCAAATCATAAGCATCTCCACTTTTCTCTATTTCAGCTTTAGATAAAGCATGACCTTCTATCTTAAATCCAAGTCTTAAATTTTCTTTTTCAAAAATTCTAATCTTAATCATAATAATTAAGCTTCAATTTTTTCAATTACTAACTTAGTGTATGGTTGTCTGTGTCCAGTCTTCTTTCTGTAGTCCTTCTTTGGCTTATACTTGAAAACTGTTATCTTCTTAGCTTTACCTTGAGATAAAACCTTAGCTACAACCTTAGCACCTTCTACAACTGGTGTACCAACTTTTAAAGCATCACCATTTGAAACTGCTAATACTTCAGTTAATTCAACTGTTGAGTCAACTTCAGCGTTAAGTTTTTCAACGAATATTACGTCTCCTTCTTGAACTCTGTATTGTTTTCCTCCTGTAGATAATACTGCGTACATTAAAAACACCTCCTCTTATTACGGTTTCGCCAACCGAGGTACAAAATTCTAAACTTTGTTTATATAAAAACCTCTTATGTGCGGTTTAACATCTGCTATTTTACCATACTATTATGTAGATTGTAAAGCAATTTATTCATATTTTTCATAAGCTTTTACAATATACTTTTTTACATTTTCTTTTTGACTATTAAATATTAAAGGTTCAATTTTATAACCCTCAATTCCATCTACAAAATTCAAATAAATTTCATTATTTAATGAATCTATATTGGATAAAAATGAGAATTCGTCACCTCTAACTATATCTTCATAGTTCTTATCTAATTCAATGTAAAAAGACTTTATAGAATTTTCTTCTTCTGCTTTAATTACTTCATTTCTAATTAACTTTTCTATATAAGATAACTTTAAAATAAAGCCTTCTTTATTACATCTCTTGCAGCCTTCTTCTAAGTATTCATATATAGATTTCCCTCTTCTTTTTCTAGCAATCTGAACTAAATCTAATTCAGTAAAAGGAAATACCTTAACATTGCCCTTATCTTCTTTCAAAGAGTCTTTAAGAGCATCCATAACTAATGCTTTTTGTGAAAAATCTCTCATATCTATAAAATCTACAACTATAATACCTGCTAAATTTCTTAGTCTGATTTGCCTTCCAATTTCTCTAGCAGCCTCTAAATTAGTTTCTAATATAGTTTTATCAAAACTTCTACCCTTAATATTCTTCGATGAGTTAACATCTATAACATACATAGCTTCTGTCTTATCAATAACTATATTTCCGCCACAATTTAATGCAACTTTTTTATGTCTAAGCTTTAATATTTCCTTTTCTATTCCATAACATTCAAATAAGCCTATACTATCATTATATTTTTCAATAATTATATCTTTATTTGATTCTATTAATGATGAAACCTCTTTTAAGTCTTCATCATTATTTATAATTATTTTGCACTTACTTCCTAAGTTCTCCATAATTACTTTATTTAAAATAATGTTTTCTCCATATACCTTACCTAAATTAAGACTATATTTTAATTTCTTAATAAGAATATCAAATTCTGATAATAATCTTAATTTCTCTGATAATAAATCCTCATCACCAGCATGTACTGCTTCTGTTCTGATGGTTATTCCATAACCATCTATTTCATTAATAACGGTAGAAATTCTCTCTTTTTCTTTTTCGTTATTAATTCTCTTTGAAAAGCTAATGCCACTTCCCCCTAGAGTTAATACCATAAATCTACCTGGAATACTAATATTTTTGCTTATCTTAGCTCCTTTATTATTTAAAGGCTCTTTTATTACTTCTACAAGAAGCTCATCACCCTTTTTAATATTATCATTCTTTAATTCATTACTAAGATACATATACGCTTCTTTTTCTAAGCCTATATCAACAAAAATTGAATTTATAGCAGGAACTATATTCTTAACTCTTCCCTTATAAATTTCTCCTATTTTAGGATCCTGAGATACTTCTTCAAAGAAGCACTCAACAAGTTTTCCATTATCCTTTATGGCAATTCTTAAAAGCAATTCATCTCTTTCAATGAAAATTTCTCTCATAAAATACACTTCCCTAAATAAATTTATATATCGGTATGTATTTATTATCATCTAATACATACATTTCTTCTCTCTTTATGTCAACAAAAGCATCATCAACTATTTCAGGAATATTGCTCTTTATATAGCTTGCTACTAAATCTGGTGATAAATGTTCTCTACTACCTGAAGAAACTACTATATTTATGATTAATTCATCATTATTTATCCAATACTTCATTTCTTTAATCATAGTTTTTAGATTTACTTCTTTTTCACCTTTTTTACTTTTCTTTATAGTAGTCCATTCACTTTCTTTTTCTAAAGCTTTCATTTTTTCTTCTACTATATTTGCATCTTCACATAGCATTTTTATAGTAAACCTAGCTGCATCTACTAAAGCCATAGTTTGAGGAACCTTCTTTTGCCCTTCAACATTAACTACCTTCTTAGCAGTTAAGAACTTAATTCCTGATGCTGTTTTTTCATTTAATCTATTTATTACTTCTTCTTCACTTAACTCTTCTACTAATACAATATCCATATATTCAGCATCTGAATAAACACCAACTGATAAAGGTTGTGCTATTGACATTGCCATATGAGGATTAAATCCCTTTGAATATTCCATAGGAAGATCAGCTCTTCTTATTACTCTTTGAATTGTTCTCATTAAATCTAAATGAGATATAAATTTAATGCTTGATTCTTTAGTAAACTTAATTGCATAACGCACCTTCAAAACACTTCCCTTCTTTAAAGTTAACATTTATACCACAACCTGTACAACCCTTTCTACAGTTTTGTGTAAGTTCAGCTTTTTTAGCTTTTTCATTTTCAACTTCTAAATATCTTCTATTAACTCCAATATCTATAAAGTCCCATGGAAGTATTTCATCATAGCTTCTATCTCTGTAAACATAGAATTCTTCATCTATATTACATTCCTTCATAGCTTCTGTCCATAACTCATAATTAAAGTATTCTGACCAGCCATCAAATTTTGCACCCTTTTCAAATGCCTTTATTAATAATTCACAAGTTCTTCTATCTCCTCTTGCAAATACAGCTTCCATAAATGATGTTTTTTGTTCATGGTAATTATAGTGTATAGCTCTAGTTTTTATAGCCCCTTTAACTGCATCAATCTTTTGCCATACTTCATCTGGTCTAGCCATTGGAGCCCATTGGAATGGTGTAAATGGCTTTGGTACAAGTATTGATGTACTTACATTTATCTTTAATCCTTTTGCTCTCTTATCTTTATGGATATCATAATAAACAGCAGCCATCTTTTCAGCAAGTTCTCCAATTCCTGCTGCATCTTCTAATTCTTCATAAGGAAGACCTAAGATAAAGTATAACTTAATAGTACTCCATCCTGATTCAAAAGCATTTTTAGTTGCTTCTAATATTCTTTCTTCAGTTAATCCTTTATTTATTATGTCTCTCATTCTTTGAGAACCAGCCTCAGGAGCAAATGTTAATCCTGTTTTTCTAACCTTTTGAATTTCTTTTATTAAATCAACTGAAAAAGCATCTACTCTTATAGATGGAAGGGCAACCCCTACATTTTTCTTTCCATGTTCTAAAATTAAATTACTAACAAGATTTTGAATATCTGAATAATCACAGATACTTAAAGAAGCTAATGAAACTTCTTGATAACCTGTAGCATCAATCATCTTTTTAGCTTGATCTAATAAAGTATTAGTTGTCTTTTCTCTAACTGGTCTGTAAATCATACCTGCTTGACAGAATCTACATCCATTAGTACATCCTCTTGAAGTTTCTAAAACTACTCTATCATGTACTATTTCAGAGTAAGGAACTATCATATCTAATGGGAAATCTACTTTATCAAAATTATTAATTATTCTCTTTTTAACTTTTGCAGGAACATCTTCATACTTTGGTTTAAATTCCTTTATAGTTCCATCTTCATTATAAGTAACATCATACAATGAAGGTACATAAACTCCTTGAATCTTAGATATCTCTCTTAAGAATTCTTTTTTCTTTCCTTTGCCCTTGTATTTTTTATATACATCAAGAACATCATTCATTATTTCTTCGCCTTCACCTATTTCGAAGAAATCAACTATATCATGTAAAGGCTCTGGATTATATGCACAAGGACCACCAGCCATTACTATTGGTTCATCTTCTCCTCTTTCAGAAGCTCTATAAGTGATTCCAGCCATATCAAGCATATTTAATATGTTTGTATAACTCATTTCATATTGAAGTGTAAAACCTAATATATCAAAATCAGTAAGAGGGTCCTTTGTTTCTAAAGTCATTAACGGAATTTCATTTTTTCTAAGTTCAGCTTCCATATCAGGCCATGGAGCAAAAACTCTCTCACAATATGTATCTTTTCTTTCATTTATAGTATGATAAAGGATTCTTGTTCCTAAATGTGACATTCCAACTTCATATACATCTGGGAAACAAAAAGCAAATCTTATATCAACATCATTTGGATTTTTAACTACTTGATTTAACTCTCCACCAACATATCTTGATGGTTTTTCAACCTTATATAGAATATGATCAGTAATTTTTTTCATAAATAATTCCTCCTATAGCAAGAATTTAAATAAGCCACGCAACTGCCTTAATGGAATGCATAATGCATAATTAATAATGCATAATTGAGGAAATAACTCAGACAAGCTGAGTTATGAAAATTGTAAATTCTCAAGGAACTTAATCCTTACTTTTTTCATTCTTTCATTTCAATTTTGCGAATGCAAAAGAGAATCTTCATTCTTTCATTTGCCAAAATCTCAAAAGGAGTTTTCACCACAATTATGCATTACGTATTATCCATTAATTACAGAAACTCCCGAAGGAGTTTCATCATTAATTATGCATTACGCATTAGTCATTATCCATTGTGCGTAGCACCAATATATCTTTTCTATTCTAGCATATATAAAACTAAAGGTAAATCTATTACTATCATATAAGTCTTTGATAATTTAAACCTTTTTTACGAGATTTAGGATTTTCCATTTATATATTCCTCAATAGTCATATTTCCATAGTTTTTTAAAGCTTCTATTAATTCATCTTCATTCAATATATAAATAAGCTTCATATCATCGTCTAAAATATAAAAAGTATTGAACTTATTTCTATCTACTAAAGCCAATACATTAACAAGACCTTGCTTGTAATAGACTGATATGCTCTTATTCTCAATATAACTATTTTTTAAAAGCATCTTTCTTTTCTTAACCATATTCCCCATGGTTATATACATAGAAGTTTGTTCTTCCATTCTAGTAATATAAATTATAATAATTGCTCCTATTATAATACTAAAATTTAAACTATGTAGAAAAATATAAATATAAATTCCCGATACAATAAATAATCCTGCTATAACAAAGCTAATTATACTTATTACACTATGCGCTCGTTTAAATAATATTTTCTTCGATAATATTATTTCTAGAATTCTAGCTCCATCTAATGGATAAGCAGGTAATAGGTTAAAAACAGCTAACCCTATGTTTAAATTAATACTAGTTTCTATAAAAATATTGTTATACTTAATGCTAATTAAATAAAATATAATTGCAGAGATTATATTAAATAAGGCTCCTGATATATAAATAATTATCTTCTCATTATCCTTTAATGAATTAATTTCCGAAAGCTCTGCATTCATTCCAAATATATGAAACCCAATATTATAAAATTTGCATCCATATTTTAAAGCTACTAATATATGCGTCATCTCATGTAAAAACACCCATATAAAAGCAAATATGAATATTTTATTATAGCTACTTATCAACAATATTAGTAATATCTCTGCCAAAATCTTTTTTGATTCTCTCTTCATTTATTTCTCCCTAATCATTGCTACATTTCTCTTAAATCACCTTCTATTCCTAAAGTTTTATATCATTATAATTTTAATACCTCACTTATATCATCTAAATTTATATTAGATATTTTATTGATGACATTTTTATATTCTTCTTCAAACTTATTCTTAACATCACTATAGTTAAATCCAAAGCCTTCTATGCTAGGTATAACTTTTTTATAATCGAAATCAGTACTTATAGCAGTCTTAAATACTTTGTAATACTCCTTTGCTTCTTTGTTAGGAAGTACTTTTAAAGTAAAAACTCCTAAAAATAATACAAAAGTTAGTATAAGCTTAAGAATAAACTTATCTATAAAAGCAAATTTCTTCTTACTAGATTTAAGTTGATAACTTCCTCTTCTATAAGAATAACTTCCTACATTTGCAGTACTTGGATATATATCATCTTTTGTCATAAGTACTTTATTAGATTCACTCACTTTCCCTTTAACCCTTCCCCTTACTTTATCATAATACTCTTTATATGCTTCATTATAATTGTTTATCATGCACCTCTCTCCCTACCCTTAATAATGTATTTATATTTAAATATTAATAATTTTATGCTAGGTAATGAGGATATAAATATTATATTCCTGCTCCGTCGCAAGCTCCAAGTCGCCAGAACATAATATTTATATCCTCATTCTACACACTGAAGGTAATAATTCTTCGCTGGCTCAGAATTATGTATTAACCTAAAATTTTAACTATATTTTTTAATTTTGACCTCTGATTCGCTCCAACTCACACTAGCATTATATTTTTTTCTCTTATAACTAAAGAAAATTATTCTCAATTCCAACAACAAAGGTCGAGCATATCATATGCGCGACCTTTATTAATTTGTATTACTTTAATATTATTTGTATGGACTTGTAAGAGGTTTTTCTTCAACATTCCATGTAATGGTATCTTCAAAACTATAAATATAAGACCCATCATTATCATATCCAAGAACTTCAAATTCAGTACCTTTAAAACCACTCATATAAACGAGCCATATTCTCTTGTCACCAGCTTCAATTATTTTTGCATCTTTCATTTCAGAGCTACTACTTTGTTTTACACTTACCGTCTTTATCTTATCATTCAATATTACCCCAAAATATATTGGTAGTGAAGTTTGCTTAATAGCAGGAAAGTATTGAGCTGTTAAATCTCTTTTTTCAAATCCATCGATTGAAGAAGTTCCACTGTATAGTTCTCTATAACCAAATAAGTTTTTATTAACAAAAGCTGTACCAAGATATTCTTTAGAATTATTTGAACTAATACCAAAAACAATGCTTCCTTTATCTGTTGATTCCTCATGAATTATTTTAAAATTACTAGTTGCATTAATATTCAAAGCGTCTTCTATACTATTTTCTCTACCACTTCTATTGATGATTATAAATATTAAAATTACTATTACTGATATTATTGATGTAATAATTAATTTATATTTATTTTTTATAATAACCCCTCCTTATATTTTGTCTTTATTGAGAGAGTATACTAATACATTTTTATAATCCAATTTATTGTAATTATATCATTATTTTCAATTTAAATACAATCGCTTCTTTTCGATAAGCACTTATTTAAAATTAAAAAAATGAATTTATAAAAAAGAAATAAATATCATATTCGTTGCGACCTCGTAAACTCCAAGTCGCTCTCATATGATATTTATTCCTTATAAACTGAAGGAAGGAAATTATAAAAAATTATTCACAGGGTAATATTTTTATAATTTCCTATAAAATAAAAAGAAAAATCCGCTGTTTTCTAACAGCGGATTTCAAATAAATCTATTTCAGTAATTTGGAACAAATTACATCATTAATTCTTTCATTCTTTCATTCTTTAATTTTTTAATTTCTAATTAGAAGTATATTTTCTTCCTTCTCATACCTATATTTAAAACTAAACCTATTGACATTACTGTAGTAAGCAATGAAGTTCCACCATAGCTAATCAGCGGTAATGTAATACCTGTAATCGGCATAAGTCCAATAGTCATTCCAATATTCTGCAATAATGCAAATAAGAAATAAGCTACTAACCCTACAGAAATTATTGATCCAAACTCATCCTTTGCTGTTCGCCCAATTGCTATCATTCTCGAAATTAATATTCCATATAGAACAAGCAAGAAACAAGCACCAATCAAGCCCCACTGTTCTGCTATACTTGCAAAAATAAAGTCTGTTTGCACCTCTGGTACATACTGAGCAGCATATCCAACTGAATTTTCTTGGGTTATTGAGTTCCCTTGTAAACCTAGGACTCCACCATTCCCTATACTAATTAGAGATTGTCTTAGCTGATATCCTGATTCTGAAGAGTCAGACTCTGGATTCATAAATGAAGTTATTCTTGTTTTTTGATAGTCTTGTATTAATCCTGAATTCCATACTATTACTATTGCAACAAGTACTGCTAATGCTCCACCACCAATTATCTTCATATCTAATCCAGCAATAAAAAATATCCCAACTACCATGAAGAATAAAACCATTGTCATTCCCATATCAGGTTGAATAACTATAAATATAGCAGGAACTATAGCATAAAAAGCCATTATCCAGAAATTTTTCCACTCATTTATTGTTCCATTCATCTCTTCTAATGTTTTACCTAACATCATTATTGTAGCTAACTTCGCTAGCTCTGCTGGTTGAAATGATAATGGTCCAAGTCTTATCCATCCTCTTGCTCCATTAATGTCTGTCCCTATAAACATTGTAACTATAAGTAAAAGTATAGACCCCCAATAAAATAAAGGTGTATATGACTTTAACAATGTATAATCTATAGCTACAACAAAATATAATGCAACTAAGCAAACAACGAACCACATAGATTGCCTTTTTAAAAACAAAGTTCCATATTCAGCTGAACTTGCTAAGTATATATTTATTATTCCAAATATCATTAAAGCTATCATAGAAAACAACATCAATTTATCTATTTCTTTTAACTTTTTAAAATCTATTTTAAAATGTGATAATGGTATCATTCCTTTTTATTACACCTCCATCTATAAGCCTAGAACTTATTATATCCAAAAATAATTTATTTCTCTATAATCTATATAATAAATAATTAAAATTTAAGAATTAATTAATTATTTATATGAAATTTATAGAAAAAAATAATAAAAGGTCTATTTCTAACTCCTTGTGTAAAATTAGAATAACTATAGACCTTTTAATTAATGCATAATTCATAATTGATAATATATTTTATTTCATTCTTTCATGCTGATTTTGCTTCAGCAAAGAAGCTCTTCATTCTTTCATTAAAAAACTCCCGTAGGAGTTTTCACCTTAATTATGCATTGTGCATTACGCATTATGCATTATTCTCTCTGTTAGTTTTTAATATTTTTAATTGGGATATTTGCAACTAACGCTGGATTATTGCCATCTAAATTTTCGCTTTTACTTACAGCTATTTCTACATCATCAGCATCTATCTCAATATATTTTGATAATACCTCTAATATTTCAATCCTTATTTTATCAAGGGTTTCATGAGGTAAATCGCCTCTATCATGTATTAATATTAACTTTAACCTATCCTTTGCCACGTCCTTCGGTGTTTGCTTACCTGAAAACTTTCTAAAAAAATCCACCTCTCACTCCCCCTTTTAACGTTTAAATAATTTCTTTAGTGATGCGAAGAACCCATCTCCCCCAGTTTTCAAATCAAGTAACGGAACTTCTTCACCCATTATTCTTCTAGCTATATTTCTAAATGCTTGACCAGAAATTGATTTGTCATCCAAAACTATAGGCTCCCCTTTATTAGTCGAAACAGTAATATTCTTATCATCAGGAACTACCCCTAATAATTCGATTGATAAAGTTTCAATTATGTCAGGAACATCTAACATATCTCCTCTTTGAGTCATTTCATAATTCAATCTATTTATTATTACTGAATGCTCTTCTAATCCCTTAGCATCTAATTTACCAATAACCCTATCAGCATCTCTAACAGAAGTTATTTCTGGGTTAACCACTACAACCGCTTTATCAGCCCCTACTACTGAATTTTCGAAGCCTTGTTCAATACCTGCCGGACAATCTATTAACACATAATCAAAATCTTCTTTTAGCTCATTTATTATCTTTAGCATATCTTGAGGTCTTATATCATCTTTATCCTTTGTTTGAGCTGTTGGTAATAAACAAAGATTTTGATATCTTTTATCCTTTATTAAAGCTTGTTTTAATCTACACCTATTTTCTATAACATCTGAAATTGTGTAAACTATCCTATTTTCTAGCCCCATTAATACATCTAAATTTCTAAGACCCGTGTCTCCATCAACAACTACAACTCTCTTATTCAAAGCTGCTAACGCAGTTCCAATATTTGCTGTTGTTGTTGTTTTTCCAACTCCACCTTTACCTGAAGTAATAACAATAGAAATTCCCATTTTTAATCTCCCTCCAACACTAAATATATTTCTTTGGTAAATATGGTTCTACCACAATTGTTTCACCTTTAATCTTTGCTAATTCTGGGTAAGATGGCTTAACTCCATCATCAGGTGCAATAGTAACTATGTCTGCAATTTGAAGTATTTCTGGCTGAAGGTTAAATGCTGATATAATAGCTTTTTTATTTCCTCCTACACCCGCATGTACTTGACCTTTAATAGTACCTAATACGATTATATTTCCTCCTGCATACACTTCTGCTCCATTGTTAATATCACCAATAATAACTATGTTTCCATAATATTTAACTTGTTGCCCACCTCTTACTGTCTTCTTGATAAATTTAGTTTTTCCTTCATATATTCCATTAAAAATTTTATTTTCTTTATTATCTTTAGATTCTGGCTTCGTAATATCTTCAAAAATGCAGTCCTTAATTTTAATTCTTTCAAATAAGGCATCCTTTAGTTTTAATATATCATCTTCTTTTAATAACTTTAAATCTGTTTCTATCGTAAGTGATGACCCTTTATAAAAACCCTTACCCACTGATAACTTTTTAATTAGTTCCTCTAACATATCATCAAAGTTATCAAACTTATCCATATCTATGGTTGCATTGATTCCATCTTTAGTACCTTTTATTTGTATGCTACTATGTACTTTCATTGGTCACCCTCCACCAATTATCTTTATTTATTTGATAAAATTGTTTTATATCTATAATTATACAATTATATCATACAATTTAACAACCTAATTTTGTATTAAATTAAAAAATACGGAGAAAAATAATATTTTAAATAAAATAAAAAGCTGAGAAAACTCAGCTTTTTATTTAAAATTCTATTATTTTACATTTATCTTTAATTATTTAATTTAATGTTGTCATCTTTATTATCTTTAAGTGGTGATTCTAATACATACTTTCTAAATGAATCTGATTTAGAAGCGTAGGATGAATCTAATTCTAGTAACTTTTCCTCAAAGTATGCTTCGTATATAGCCTTATGAATAGGTGCAGCTTCACTACCTCTGCTACCATCATAAATAGTTGAGAATATAGCTATTTCAGGATCATCTAATGGAGCAAAACTAATATAGTTACCATATGCCAATCTTCCTTGAATAGCATAGTTTTCATCCGTACTATAGTCTGCTGTACCTGTTTTCCCAGCTACCTTAATTGGGAATTTCGCAAAAGATTGATATGCAGTTCCATTACTAGGACTTGTATTAACTCTATACATACCTTCCTTAACAGCTTGAAGATATTCTTCAGGTATATCTATTTGATCAACAACTTCCGGTGTGTACTCTTTTAATACCTCTCCAGTTGGTGAAGTAATTTTATCTACAAGAGTTAATTTATATCTAGTTCCTCCATTAGCTAAGGTTGCAACATAATTTGCTATTTGCACTGGAGTAAAGTTATTCATACCTTGACCAATAGCACTTGATATTATTTGTCCTGGTGTTTTAATTTGGAGACCTGCGTTACTTATAATATAATAAGCAATTACATCTGAAATAACTCCGGCTTCTTCATCTAAATCCACTGTTCTTCTTTGAGAAGTTTGAACAACAGAAGCTTTAAATTCATCAGATAAATCCATAACCTTCTTAATATAAGGTACTAAGCTTTGTGCATATTTAGTATTATCAGTTACTTCTTCATCTGTTCCTACTTTTGCTAAAGTGTCCTTCATGTAAGTTTTTAAAGCAGTTTTTGCTTCTTTTAAAGCATCTGGATCACTATCACTATCTTCTATATTAAATGGAACAAATGAATATCTATAATAATTTCCCGCCTTTAATGCATCTACTATTTCATACATTGGAGTATTTAGTATTAGATTCTTCCAAGATTTGAAATTATAAACTTTACCAAAATTCTCTTCTATTTGAATACCTGTAGATAGATTTTGGGAATTCTGCTTATCTGGGTCTACACCAAGACCAAACTTCCAAGCATATTTAGCAAGAGTATCTAAAGCTTCTATATTTCCACCATTAATATCTCCACCATTATGCTTATATAATCTATATCCTAATTCATAAAAATAATAGTTCGATGAAACTTCTAGTGCTTTTCTTAAATCAGTAGCACCATTAGCTACCCCTTGGAAATTCTTTAATACTAATCCTAATTCATCTTTAGTCCATTTACCACTTGTATCCATCATAGTTTCACCAGTACTTACCACACCTTCCATTAGTCCCGCTATGGCAGTAAGTGGTTTAAATGTAGAACCTGGTGGTAAAAGCCCTTGCGTTGCATAATTAAAGAACCTTTTAGGATAAGTATCAAATTTATCTACTCTTTTACCTGTATCCTCATCTACAGGAAATAAATAATCTATTCCTCCAGTAGCTCCAGTTCTTTTAATGTATTCCTCTGCATAACTTTCAATATCCGGATTAAAATATTCTTCAGATAATTCATCAGTTAGCATACCTGGAATAGAGAATACATTCGGATCATATCCTGGATAACTTACCATTGCAATAATTCTACCAGTCTTAACTTCAATCGCTACTACAGCTCCTCTATTGGCATTTGGCGCTATACTACTTTGGAGACGTTCCATAGTATCTTGCATAGATTTTTCTGCAGCATACTGAACATCTTTATCTATTGTTAAATGTACATTATTCCCTGGGTAAGAATCCAATTTAAATAATTCTTCTGTTACCCTTCCTTGAGAGTTAACTTTAACAGTAGTTCCACCTTTAGTTCCTTTTAATTGATCCTCTAAAGCAGCCTCTATACCTGCAATCCCTATTAAATCAGAAGATACATCATATCCTCTTAATTCGTAATTTTCTTCTTTAGACGAATCTATAGAGGATAAATAACCTATAACTCCTGAAGCTAAGCTATTATATGGATAAAATCTAATAGGTTCAATACTGACATCTATTCCTGGTAAATCATTTAACTTTTGATAGATTATAAAAGCAGTATCTTCCTTTATATTAGATGCAAGTGTTACATTTCTATATCCCTCAAAGCTTTGCATCTTAATTGCATCTTTAACTACAATATACCTTCTTATATCTTGAATAGAGTATTTAGTTAAAAGCTCATCTAGAATTTCTTTTCCTGATAAATCATTATAAGCTTTCATCTTCTGATCATAAGCATCAACTCTTGCATTGTATGCCTTTTTATCTTCACCTTCTTCTTGAACAGGTTCTTCATTTACAAGTTCTTGAAGGCTATAAATCTTTACTAACTTATAGAAAGTTTCCTCTGCTGATAATTTTAATAGTTCATTATTAACTTGCTCTGTTTCTTCATCAGTAAAATCAGTTTTTTGATTACCAAATAATTTTCTTTCTATCTCCTCATTAAGGCCTCTATCTCTTTTAAATCTAATCTCTACAATTTTCTTCGTATCTACATCATCTGTTTTAAAGTCAAAATAGAATTTACCCTCACTATCTATTTTTAACATTAAATCATCTTCAATCTTCTCTCCATTCTCAGAAAGTATATTAAATACCTTATCCATGGTAGCATAAAAATTTTCATTTTCATCACTAGGCTTAGTATATGTTAAAGTGTAAGTTTGAATGTTACTTGCTAAAACATTACCATCACTATCATATATCTTACCTCTTGGTGCATTTTCAGATATAAGTCTTGTTGAACTAATATCTGCTCTTTCTTTATAATCTTCGTGTTTATATACCTGAATATAAACTAACTTAGAAATAAATATAGTAAAAAGAGCTATCATTATTATATTTAAAACAGTATACCTAGAAATTTTCTTTTTCTTTTTCGGTTTATTTACTATCATTTAAACCTCCATGATTTCTTCTTATAGTCAATATCATAAAGCCTTAAAACAAAATTATACCCTAAAAACATTATTACAGAACTATATATTGATGAATATATACCAACTTCAATATTTATGTTCTTGCCTGCAATTTTTAATATTACAAATAGTCCTAATACTTTTAATATGTATAAAATTCCCATAGATATAGTTGGTATAAGTTTTTTCTCTTTATATATACTTTCTCCTATAAAAGCTGCAAGTAAACAAATTAGCATATTAAGTAAAGCATTTACTCCAAAGCCTTCAAAGAAATATATATCTTGCAGTAATCCTGATATAACTCCAATAATAACTGCTTCTTTTTTTCCATTAATAATAGAATAAGCTACGGCAAAAGTAAAAAGTAGACTTGGAAAGACTCCTTTAATAGCTAGAAAAGGCATTAAAGAATTATCAAGTATTAAAAGCACTAATGAAATTAAAAATAATACCCATTTTTTCATATACGACCCCTAATTATCATATTTAACTTCTCTCGTTTCTTTTGGTATGATTACAAATAATTCTTCTAGCTTATTGAAATCCACATATGGTTTAACTATCGCTGTTTTCATAACCTTTATTTCATCAGTCTCAATAGATATAACTTCTCCTATTCTAATTTCCTTAGGATATATTTGTCCAAGTCCTGAAGTTACTATTACATCGCCTTCTTTTATTTCAGAATCTAATGGTAAGTTAGTTACCTTTGTTAATCCATCATTAGTACGAGTTACATATCCCTTTAATATTCCTGATGTCTCTCTAGTACTATTTACCATTACTGATACAGCTATATTTTCATTTAATAAACTTTCAACTATAGCCCAATTGGAACCAGTACTGGTTACTTGCCCAACAAGACCTTTGTCTGAAATCACAACCATATCTTTCTTCAAACCATCATTTTCGCCCTTATCTATTATGTATCCTTGTGAAAAACTTTCTCCACTATATCCAATTATTTCAGTTCCAATATAATCATAATTGCTTTTTGAATTTTTGAAATTTAAAACTTCTCTTAATCTATCATTCTCTTCTTTTAGTTTGTCATATTCTAAAAGTTTATTTTTCAACTCAACATTTTCTTTAGTTAACTCTTCATTCTCATCTTTAACCTTTGAAAAATTTAATAAAAAGTCTAAAGAACCCTTTATCTTATCATTAATTGTATAAACTACCTTTTGCAAAGGATTTATTGCACTACCAACACCACTTGAAACAGCATCTTTACTTTCTTTGTTCATTGTATAAATAATTATTCCTAAAAAGGCAACTGACAGCACTATTACAGTAACTGCCAGTTTGTTCTTATGACGCTTCATCTATTGACCTCTTTGCGTCTTGCTTAACTCATCAAAGCTATCTAATGCCTTACCTGCCCCTAGAACTACACAATCAAGTGGAGATTCTGCTATATGAACAGGCATGTTTGTTTCATGGTTAATTAGCGCATCTAAGCCTCTAAGTAATGCTCCGCCACCAGCTAACATTATTCCTTTTTCCATTATATCCGCTGCTAATTCAGGTGGTGTCTTTTCTAATGTTGTTTTTATTGATTCTATTATTGCATAAACAGGTTCTTTTAAAGCTTCTCTTATTTGAGCTTCAGTAACAATTATTGGTTTAGGAAGTCCTGTAATAAGATCTCTTCCTTTTATGTCCATTTCTCTTTCTTCATCATCTATCTTATAAGCTGAACCTAATTCCATTTTAATTTGTTCTGCAGTTCTTTCACCTATCATTAAGTTAAACTCTTTTTTTATGTAAGCTATTATTGCTTGGTCTAATTCATCTCCAGCAACTCTTAATGATTTACTAGTAACTATTCCTCCTAAAGATATTATAGCTACTTCTGTTGTACCGCCTCCGATATCAACTATCATACTTCCAGTAGGTTCACCAACTGGAAGTCCTGCTCCAATAGCAGCTGCCATTGGTTCTTCCATTAATACAACATCTCTAGCTCCTGCAAATTTAGCAGCCTCTTCTATAGCTCTTCTTTCAACTTCTGTTACTCCTGATGGATAGCATACTATTATTCTAGGACTAGTAAAAGCACTCTTACTAGTTACCTTTTCAATTAACTTCTTTAACATTGTTTGCGCTATATCAAAATCAGCTATAACACCATCTTTTAAAGGTCTAATAGCAACTATATTTCCTGGAGTTCTTCCTATCATAAGTTTAGCTTCAGCACCTACTGCAAGTGGCTTTCTAGTTGCAGTATTAATTGCAACAACTGAAGGTTCGCTTAATACTATACCTTTCCCCTTAACAAAAACAAGCGTATTCGCTGTCCCTAAATCTATTCCCATGTCCTTATTACTACTGAAAAATCCCATATGAATTCCCCTTTCGCTTATATTATTCCTTTTTCTTTTAAACTAACATACTGATTTTTACCAATTATTAAATGGTCCAATAAATCAATGCCTATTATCTTACCACATTCTTTTAATCTGATTGTTATATTTATATCTTCTTTACTTGGTGTAGGATCTCCCGAAGGATGATTATGACAAATAATTATGCTAGAGCTGCTCTTTTTTAAAGCTTCTTTAAAAATTTCTCTAGGATGTACTATTGATGTATTTAGACTTCCTTTAAATACATCTTTTATTCCTATTATGTTGTTTTTAGTATCTAGCATAATAAGTTTTAAAACTTCTTGTTTTAAAAATACCATTTCCTTCATTACAAGGCTTGCTATATCAATCGGAGAGGAAATGCTCTTTCCCACTCTAATTAAACCTAACTTATTTATTCTTTTAACAAGTTCACCAATAGCTATAATTTGACTTGCCTTTATGTTCTTAATTCCTCTTACACTAGTAATTTCATCTAATCCAGCTTCTAATAAACCATCAAGCCCATTAAACTCTGATATAATCCTAGTACTTAAAGAAATAATGTTTTCTCCTCTAGTACCAGTTCTTAAAATTACTGCAAGAAGCTCTGCATTAGTTAAAGCTTCAGGGCCATTAATTAGTAATTTTTCAATAGGTCTTTCCTCTTGTGGTATATCCATAATTTTTATACTATTATTCATAAATAAACTCCTCAAATTATAGTAATATTATTTATAAATATACCCAATTTTCTATTCCTTAACCTTATTAAGCATTTTATTTAGAAGATTTAATGGCAATCCAACTACATTATAGAAACATCCCTTTATCTCTTCTACAAAAATGCCACCATAACCTTGTATTCCATAGGCACCTGCTTTATCAAGCGGCTCACCAGTTTTTATGTAATCTAATATCTCTTTATCTGTCAAATTTCCCATCTTTACTTCAGTATATATAGCAGATTCTTCAATCTTATTATTATACATATTAATCACAACTATACCTGAATATACTCTATGGGTTTTACCACTTAACTCTTTTAACATTCGATATGCATCTTTTTCATCTTTTGGCTTACCTAAAATTTTGTCATTTAATACAACTATGGTATCTCCACCAATAATTATGGCATCTTTATTTAGTTTTTCTTTTGTACTAATTGCCTTTCCCTTAGCCAAATTAACTACATATTCTTCTATGTCTCCATTAAATAATATAGCGCTTTCATCAAAGTTACTAACTTCTATATCAAATTCACTAATTATTCTTTGTAATAGTTCTTGCCTTCTGGCAGAAGCTGATGCTAAAACATATTTCAAACCTATCACATCCTATTTTTATAGTATCGACAAAACGGCATGGTTTAAAACTAAAATAAAGACAAAGATAATTGCCTCAATCTTACATCTAATATAGTGTATCATTATATAAGATTTGAAACAAGTAACTTTGTCTTTGTTTATCCAATTTTTATTTATTTTTAAGAGTTTTGTCATATTTATCCATGTAGTCTTTTTATTTTTCTATTTTATTTAATATTGAATAAATATATTCCAATTCTGATACGATATTATCCTTATTTATAGATTCAGGTAATGCTCCTATATGTTCTTTATATTCTTTTAATAAATCAATTCCATTTCCATCAGAAATATCTTGCAACTCAGTAGTCCATTTTTTAAAATCACTAGTATTAACTTCTTTTACTTCTTCTTTACTAACTGTATCTAAAATTTCTAAAAATCCTACGGTTATTTCACTTATTTGATTTTGTATATTATCTTTCTTATTTAGACCTACATTTACTTTAATATTCTCAATTCCATCATCCTTTAGCTTTTGCATAACTTCACTACTATTTTCTTCTTTAGTAATTCCAGCAAGTACTCTAAACTTTCCTTCAGAATCTTCAACTATAAATGAATTAAATTCGCTACCTATTCTATCTAATATCTGTTTAGCATTTTCTTCTTTGGAAAAATATCCACATTGAATCAAGCTAAAGTTTATTAACTCTTCACTTTGTGAAACATTATCTGTATTATTATCTTCTTCTACTTGAGGTCTTCCATTTACATCTTTTATAGAATCAATATTAGGAATCACTTTTAGCAACAGCCATGCTGCAAGTAATCCTATTGATATTGCAGAAAGTGTTGTCATTAGTAAAGATGTTAATAATTTTATACCATTATTTTTCTTTTTGTATTGATATTTTGTGTACTTCATTTTATCATCCCCCTCATTCTATATATTTCATATATATTCTGAGCAACTTGATAATATTCATTATGTAAAACAATTTTTTATTCCAAAACCAAAACTTTAAGTAATGAATAATGGATAATGCATAATGGATAATGCATAATTAAGGAAATAACTCAGACGAGCTGAGTTATGAAAATTAATATCTCTAATACGCATGTAACTTATAATTTTACAAATATATTTATAGGAACAGTCTGTTACTATTACCAATTAGATGATTTTTGAAAATTGAATAACGCATCTTTTGGAAAATATTGTATAATAGATTTATGTTACTATATGAGATGGAGGGGTTATCTATGATTGAAAGCATAAGCCATATTACTTTTGTTGTTAAAAATTTAGACAAAACTACTCAATTATTTAAAGAGCTATTTAATGCTAAAGAAGTTTATTATAGTGGTGAAAAAAAACATTCTTTATTTAAAGAACGCTTTTTCATAATTGGTGGTCAGTGGATAGCTATTATGGAAGATACAAATATAATTAATAGGACTTATCATCATATTGCCTTCAAAATATCTGATTCTGATGTAGATAGTTATTTAGATAAAGTTAAAACTCTGAATTTAGAATTAAAACCTCCTAGGGAAAGAGTGTACGGGGAAGGTTATTCTATATATTTTTATGATTATGATAATAATTTATTTGAGCTTCATACAGGAACATTAGAGAAAAGATTAACTTCGTATACAAATATTGATAAAGTATAAACAACATCTATATTTATCTATATATTTTATCTTATTACAAATAAAATATTAAATTTATAAAAATATCACATTAATTTACAATTATATTATAATACAAATTAGTCTTTTAATAATAAAGAAATAAGGGGATATAACTATATGAAGAAATTTATGTTTGGTTTTCTACTTTTTATTGGAGCTCTATTGTGTATATTATTCTTTCCTATAACTGCAAGCCTAGGTCCTTGGACTATAAATCTGGATACATTAGCTTTAAGCATGTTTACATTCATAGTAATATTAATAACTGGATTTACGATATGTATTTATGAGGCTTATATAAAAAAATAAATATAATTTTACAAAGGAATTTATCGATTAATTGTTTCATTTTTTCATGCTGATTTTGCTTCAGCAAAGAAGCTTTTCATTCTTTCATTTTTCAAAACTCCGTAGGAGTTTTCACCTTAATTATGCATTGAGCATTACGCATTATGCATTTTAAATGTGCATTACGCATTATTCATTATTAATTAAAAAAGCTGGTCTATAAAACTATAGCCAGCTATTTCAATTTATATTTTTATTTTAGCTCTTTTAGTACTCCTAGTAAGTAATCCCAAATATTTTTAATTATTTAATCTTAATTGTTTTGAAATCATAATTTTCATCAGATTTTTTAATTACCCCAGAGTAAATCTCTAATTTGTTATTAGAATCTAAATCATTAAATTCTATAATATATTCATTATCTTCAATTTTATATAATTTAGGAAGATACATTCTTACAACTTGACCATCATTATCTATCTCACTTAATGTAATTGATGTCAGAGTTAATAATGGATTATAATCACTTTTAAAGTGTGCTTTTAAAGTATCACCTTCACACTCTACCTTATAAAATCCTGCTTTTAAACCTATGTCTGTTACTGTTGTTTTGGGATAAGTACTATTATTTTCAATTACCTTCTCTATCACATTTGCAAATATAGTATCTTCATCTTTAATGGTAGGGGTTATATAGATAATATTAATACTTTTTGCATTTTTTATATCATCAACCTTTACAGTTGGAAAATTCATCATAGACATATCATTAAGAGCAGAACTTCTATTACTATAATGTAGTTCTCCATCTATTTCTAAATAATATATATCTCTCCCATTTCCCCAGACCTCAAATCCCTCAATACCTTCTCCTTTTATGTTTGGGTTAAAAATAATATCTGTCCCTATTACAGAAGATGTTATTGATTTAACCTTTAATATTTCATTTACTTTTTTATCAACTTTTATTGTTTCTATTTTATTGAAACTTGAGGTAAAATCAACTGAAATGTTAAATTCAGCACTTATAGGCTCTATATTTTCCCCTGTAATATCACGATAACTTGTTTTTATATTAATATCTCCAAGTTTTTTAAACTTACCTTCAACGTTCTTAAAATGAGATGTCACTATTGCAGTGTAATCATCTATATAATAACTATTAACATCACCTGACATTCCCTCCATTCCAAAGTCAGTGAAACCAACATCTATTTGAACCCATTTTTGTTGATTATTCTTTTCAAACGGAATAGGACTTTCAACCTTAACTCCCACTAATAAATCTGTAGGTGTTCCAACAATATTATCTATTGTAAACTTATACCCATCTACTTTCTTAGACTCACCAATGTAGTTAGTATAATCTTCAAATTTACTAAAGAACCCTAATTTCTTATATATATCTCCTATTACTGGTATATTGGCTGCTATAGTTGGAGTTGCTATTACCCCTATTGTCAATGTACTTATAGTTAATAAAGCTACTATGATAGTTTTTTTCAATTTACTGTAGTTTTTTTTTGATTTAGTATCTTCTTTTATATTTGTATAACCATAATTAATAGCATTATTTATAGTTTCATCTAATTTGGAAGAAACCTTCAAATTATTTATAGATATTTTTTTCATAATTATTTTCCTCCATATAAATTCTTAATTTCTTCAATGTTCTATTAATCTTACTTTTAATTGTTCCTAAAGGTGCTTTTCTACTATTAGCTATTTCTCTTAATGACATATCATCAAGGTATCTTTTAACAATCAAATCTTTTTCATCTTCATTTAATTTACTTAATGCAAAAAGTACGTCTTCATCATAACTTTCACTACTTTCTTCAACAGTAAGCTTATCTCGATAATCATTTATATCTACTAACATCACCTTATTTTTCCTTATAAAATCCTTGCATGTATTTATGGTAATGCGTATCATCCATGTATTAAAATATTGAGGTGTTTTTAAAGACTTCAAGGACTTAATTGCTTTAACTATTGATTCATGAACACAATCCAAGGCATCATCTTCATTTTCAGTATAAGTTAAAGCTACTTTATACATACTTTCTTTTATTGGCTGAATAAGTTCACATAAACTATCACCATCACCATCCTTAGCTTTTTTAAACACTAATTCGTTAATCAAAGTTTTTTCCTCTCTTTCTGAATCGATTCCTTTATTAGACGAAATTTATCTTTGAAAGGTTGCATATAATTAAAAATATTTATTTATAATATACTATTTCATAAATAATTTTTAAATAAAAAAAGGATTGGAAACCCAATCCTTTTTAGCATTTTTCAAAACTCCTTAAGGAGTTTTTACCTCAATTCTACATTTTACATTATTAATTTTACATTAAAGATAACTTAATTATCTATATAATGGTACTCATCTAAAATAATTATTCTATTCTTAACTTATTTTAGCTCTTTTAGTACTCCTAATAAGTAATCCCAAACATTTTTAACTGATGAAATACTCATGTGCTCTTGTGGTGTATGAACATCAAAAAGATTTGGTCCAAAACTTATCATATCAAGTTTTCCTAGTCTTTCATTAAATAATCCACATTCAACTCCAGCATGAATTGCTACTATCTTAGCATCTTTTCCGTACATTCTCTTATAAACATCTTGGCATATTCCTCTTAACTTTGATTCGCTGTCATATTGCCATTCTGGATAACTAGAAGTAGTTTCAAATTCTGCACCTAGTAACTCACCTATAGTCTTACTTCTTAAAACTATTTCATCTTTTAATGATGCAACTGAGCTTCTTATAGCACTATCATATTCAACAGTATCACCGTTAGTTGTTACTACACCTAAATTAGTAGAACTTTCAACTAAGCCTTCTATTTCAACACTATTTGAATTTATTCCATTAGGAATTAAATAAAGTAAATTTACAGCTCTTTCAGTATCAACTCTATTAAATACCTTTTCAACTTTTTCAGTATTTTCTAATATAGAAACATTAACACCTGGATCTTGAGTTTTTAGTTCATTTACTAAAATAGAGTTCCATGAATTAATTATTTCTTTTGCTTTTTCAACATCTGCTGATTTTAAAGCTATTATAGCATCTGCTTCTCTTGGAATAGCATTATTCTTAGATCCTCCATTAACTGATGCTAACTTGTAATCTACAGATAATAAAGATTTTAAGATTCTACCCATTATTTTATTTGAGTTTCCTCTCTCTTTATTAATTTCCATACCTGAATGACCGCCCTTTAATCCTCTTACTGCAATATGTAAGAAATTATTGTAGTCACCTCTCTCTTCTAAATTAGCCTTTAGTAAGTGTTTACTTCTTATACCACCAGCACAACTTACTAGTAAATGTCCTTCTTCTTCATTATCTAAATTCAATAGGATTTTTCCAGTTATATTTTCCTTTGAAACTGCCATTGCTCCAGACATTCCAGTTTCTTCATCTGTTGTGATTAACACTTCTAATGGTGGATGTGGAATATCAGTAGAATCTAATATAGCTAATGAATATGCAACAGCAATTCCATTGTCTGCACCTAATGTTGTATCAGTTGCATAAACCATATCATCTATAACTCTTAATTTTAGTGGATCTTTTTCAAAATCATGCTCCGTTCCTTTATTCTTTTCACAAACCATATCCATATGCCCTTGAAGAATTACAGTTGGTGAGTTCTCATATCCCTTTGTTCCAGGTTTCTTTATTATTACATTTAATGCTTCATCTTGGTGAACTTCTAAGTTAAGTTTTTTAGCTAAACTTACTAAATAATCACTTATAGCCTTTTCATTACCTGATCCTCTAGGAATTTGTGATATTTCTTCGAAGTATTGAAAAACCTTCTTTGGTTCTAAATTTTGTAAAATATTCATAATTCTATCTCCTTTGTTCCTAAATTATGTTAGAATGATAATATAAAATAAGTATATCATAGTATTATAATACTTAAAATTTAATTTTTTATTATCTTATTCTTAATATTCTATTTTGAGGTGATGTTATGCAAAAAACAAAAATGATTTTTACTATTGGACCTGCAAGTGACAACGAAGAAATACTAAGAAGTTTTATTCAAATCGGAATGAGTGCTGCAAGATTAAACTTTTCTCATGGAACTCATGAAACTCATAAAGAAAAAATAGATCTTATCAAAAAAGTGCGTGAAGAATTAAACTCCCCTACTGCAATAATTCTTGATATTAAAGGACCTAAAATTAGAACTCATAATTTTATAAACGATGGTGTTGAATTGTTTGAAGGTGATGAGTTTTCTTTTATTTGTGATGATGAAATATTGGGAGATAATAAAAAATGTACAATTTCTTATAAAGAATTATATAAGGATGCTAAAGTTGGTGGAGAAATTTTAGTAGATGATGGATTACTAAGATTTAAGATTAAAGAGGTAATTGATAAAGAAATTAAATGCTTAGTAACAGTTGGAGGACTTATAAAAAATCATAAGGGTGTAAATGTCCCTAATGTAAAAATTAATCTTCCTTCTATAACTGAAAAGGATACAGAAGATTTAATCTTCGGATGCGAAAATAAAGTAGATTTTGTTGCTGCCTCTTTCATTAGAAAGGCTTCTGATATAGAAGATGTAAGAAGTATTTTAAAAGCTCATGGTGGAGATTATATTCAAATTATTGCTAAGATTGAGAACCAAGAAGGCGTAGATAATATAGATGAAATTATAGAAGTTTCTGATGGAATTATGGTTGCAAGAGGAGATATGGGAGTTGAAATACCAATTGAAAAAGTTCCAATAATCCAAAAAAATATAATTAGAAAATGTAATGCAGCTGGTAAAATAGTTATTACAGCAACTCAAATGTTAGATTCCATGATAAGAAACTCTCTTCCTACTAGAGCTGAAGCATGTGATATTTGTAATGCTATTTTTGATGGAACTGATGCAATTATGTTAAGTGGAGAAAGTGCTAGTGGTAGTTATCCTATAGAAGCTGCTCAAATGATGTCTAGAATTGCTATTGAAACTGAAGCAAATTTAGACTATAACTACTTAAATAAGAGATTGAAAGAACCTTCATTATCTTCATTCTCTGAAGCAATTAGTTATTCTGCTTGTAGGAGTTCAAACCTTTTACACGCAAAAGCAGTTGTGGCAGCAACTAATAGTGGTGCTACAGCTAAACTAATATCAAAGTACAGACCGAAATGTTCAATAATAGCTATAACTCCATATGATGAAGTTAGACGAGGGCTAAATCTTAACTTTGGTATATGCCCGGCAAAATGTGCTGTATTCACCACTACTGATGAAATATTAAGTGAAGCTAAGAAAGTTGCAACTAATTTATCATTTGCTGAAAAAGGCGATGATATTATAGTAGCAGCTGGTATGCCTAGTGCAATTACTGGTGGAACCAATATGCTTAAAATTGAAAAGGTATAAAGATAATAACTCCATAGCCTTGTTTATATGCAAGTTTAGGGGCTGTCCTACTAAAATTTAGTGTGACAGCCCCTTATTTTATTCTTAAGTATAAAAAATTTATATACTACATATTATGCTTTATTATCTTGAAGCGTATATTTCTTTTTCTTTGCTTATAAATACTTCAGCAAGAACTTGATAAGTTTTACCCCATGCCTCAATAACTTCATCAGTTGCAGCATCACCTAAAACTTCTTTTATAGCTACTAATAAGTTCTTACCTATAATTGGATAATGTTCTGGTTGAACTTTTGAATTGCAGTGTACTTCTCCAATCTTATTTACTACTGGCATTATAGCAGATAGGTTGTCTATATTTTGTGCAGCAGCTAAAATTGACATAGCTAAAGCCTTTGGTTGTTCTCCTGAAGCTTGTTTGTCCATATTGAAGTAAGGTTTTATTTCAGGATTGTTTTCAAACATATTCTTATAAAATGTTTTTGTTATTTCTAATCCATGAGCTTTTAAAGCTGGTACTGTACTTTTTATTATATCTATAGTTTTTTGATCTAACATGTTTTTCCTCCGAGCATAGTTATTATTTAATAATTATTATTCTGAAATTGATTTTACTACCATGCTAACAAAATTTCAAGATATTTTTCACAAAATGTGACTTTTTTATAATTACTATTAATTATTTATGCTTAATTTACTGAAAAAAGGAACTCATAAAAATGAGCTCCTTCATTAATTCATTATTTTTAATTTTATATATTAAAACAATCCTTTAAATAAGTCTCCTAATGATACACCTTCATCGTTATCATTGTATTGTAAGTATTCTTTAGATCTTTCTTCAGCATCTTTTATTGTTAATGAAATCTTCTTATTTGTCTTATCAACATCTAATACCTTCACTTTTACTTTTTGTCCTAATTTTAAAACATCTGAAGGTTTAGCAATATGTTCTTCTGATATTTCATTAATATGAACTAGTCCTTCAACACCTGGGAATAATTCTACGAATGCACCAAATTTTAATAAATTAACTACCTTTCCTTCTAGTACATCTCCTAATTTTAAGCTTCCTGCGTTCTTAGCCCATGGATCTTCATTTATATCTTTTAGAATTAAAGATACTCTTTCATTCTTTATATCTACTTCTCCAACGAAAACTTCTACTTTATCGCCTTCTTTAACTACATCCTCAGCTCTATTAACTCTTCCCCATGATAAATCATTTAAATGAATTAATCCAGTTACTCCTCCAATATCGACTATAGCACCAGCCTTAATTATTTTTTTAACTACTCCTGATCTCTTTTCCCCAGACTTAATTGACTTCCATAATTCAATTTTATTATTTTGGAATATTTCATCTTCTATTACTCTTCTTGAAGCAACTATTCTTCTTGATTTGAAGTCTAACTCAATTATTTTAACTTCTAATTCTTTTCCTATTAAATCAGATAAATTAACTCTATCTCTTGATGCTAAAGAAGCTGGAATAAATATTCTTATATTTCCATAATACGCTACGAGTCCACCTTTAACTTCTTCCTTAACATAAACTTTTATTACTTCTCCATTATCAAAAGCGTCTTTAATATCTTCTCTTTCTGTTATTTCTAAAGCCTTTATTCTTGATAATTGAACATATCCTTCTCCGTCATTTGGTGATAAAACATATACTTTTATTTTATCTCCTGAATTTACAACTTCTCTAGGATCTTTATCCATATTTGTTAATTCATTTTTTTCTATAACTCCATCAAAGGCATAATTAATGTTAACTGTAACTTCCTTATCATTAACATCTATTACTTCACCATCTAATATATCTCCAGTTCTTATTCTCTTAACGTCAAAATCTTTTAATAAGTCACCCATAGTTCCTTCTAGGTTTTGATTATCCATGTATTTCACTCCTTAAATTATGTTGTGTGCTAATATAATTTTAATTTAATATGATATTGATTACAAGTATTTATATTTATTTACTCTTTAGCAATATTAACTCTATATTGTTAATATTAAAATTATTTATGTTATAATTAATTATAATATTAATTCGCTTTAAGAGTTATATATTAACTCA